>CAUZQF010000068.1:0-10292 GCA_963581905.1 Dehalococcoidia bacterium | reverse complement strand
GACAGCCCAGATTCGCCTTCCCCCAGCCCTCCAAGATATATGATTCGTCTCACGCCGGATGCGCTTGCAGACTCTGCGAAGTTGCGTGCGCCCTGCGTCTCCTCTTCCTCGAAGTCACCGAGTGATCCCATCGAGTGCACAAGGTAGTAGGCGGTCGCGATTCCGGTCATGGCTTTATCTAGCGACTCCTTGTCCAGGACATCGCCCTTGACCACCTCCGTGCGATTTGACACCCTTCCTTCCAGGGCCTTCGGGCGTCTGGTAAGACATCGCACGTCGTAGCCTTCTTCTTCCAGCACTCGCAGAAGGCGCCCGCCTACGTATCCAGTGGCGCCGGTCAGAAGTATGATGGAATCACCCTTGTGAACACTGTTTGCCATTAACATCTATCGACCCAGGCGGCTACGGACCTACGTGAACGGCAGGACGGACAGTTGCATGTCCGCTGCCTGGCCGACAGCACGAGGGCCGAAATAGCCCTGACAGCCTCGGCCTCGTTGAACCCGTACTCTTTGGCCTCCTCGTTGATCACTCGGATTTCCCTCGCCGCCTGCTCCCGTTGTTCTTCGTCTAATTTTTCGTCCGTAACTATGTGCTTAAGTATGTTTCGTATACCCTGTTCTTTCATTTTCTGTTTCACGCCGTTAACGACTTCGTTTTCAGTCTCTTGTCTTTCTGAAGGCCTCGAAGGCCGCCATTGCTTTATCTATGGCCTCCGAGTGATCCTCAATGGGCATCGGATACGATCCCCGCAAAGGTCAACACATCATCTGGCGCCTCCCAGGGCCTGTGAACCAACCTGGCTGGCAACTCCGCCAACTCCGGCACCCAGCGGTGAACGTATCCGCCCTCCGGGTCGAACTTCTGTCCCTGTGTTACCGGATTGAAAACCTGAAAGTACGGAGCTGCATCGGCCCCGCATCCGGCGGCCCACTGCCATTCCCGAGTGTTGTTTGCAGGGTCGGCGTCCACGAGTCGTTCTCAGAACCACCTGGCCCCTGCCTGCCATGGAATCAGCAGATCCTTGACTTCTGATCCATGCTAGCCCACTCTATGCCGGGATCTAGCTCGAGTTCCTCGATCCCCCACAAACACCGGCCAACTTTCTGGCGCTGGAAGTCTGATGGGTCTCGATATCGGCTCCGAGGGTGCACAATTTGCCACGCACCTTCGCCAGATGGTCCTTGCAGCACGATCAGGCGAGAGCCGATCCGGTGAAGCTCTGAGTCCAGCGAGCCAAGGGACTGGTGAAGCCACCACTGGGAGGCCGGGCCAGGAGCCCAGTCTCCTTCCTCCTTTGGCGTCCATATGTAAATGGGTAAAACGGGGCCACCGCTATTAACGGCCTTTTCAAGTGATGGATTGTCATCCAATCTCAGGTCCTGCCGGAACCAGACTACGGACACGTTCGATCTCAATTTGCCTGCACATAGCTTTCAATTGGCGCGGCTTCGGGCTCTATCGAAAATGTCGTAACGACCGCTCCGACCGAGTTGGCCAGCCACAAGGCGTCATCACTTTCATAGACTATCGCGGGTATGTCTGTGTTTTCGAGCAGCGTGCTCAGGGAAAAGCCCTTTAGCCTGCTGAGAAGCCCGGGGCGCACCATCTCCTGAGGAATCATTATCAGATCAATCTTCTCCCTGGAGACCCACTCTGCAAGGTGGGCAAAGCCCGGTCTCTCGGGAAGAACCGCACCGGCCTCAAGGCCCATCGCCTCAAGCTCTTCGATCTGGTCAGCGAGGAATCCTCTACCGAAATACTTCAGCTCTTCCTTGTTCAGAGTCCGAAACCACTGCTCTCGATTTTCCTCTGGGTACGCCGAGACAAGCGCAAGGGTGGATGCGGCAGAGAGATCGTAGAGAACTACCTGTGACGATTTAATCCTGGCAAGCTCGCCTGCCGCTGACCTCAGGTCGCCATATCCCGAGTTGGCTTCTCTATCCGTCAGGACAAGCGTTTTCCGCACGGGAAACGTGATCTCATCGGCCAGTTGCCGAACCGGCACTTTTTTCCGGTGTTCGCTCAGAGTAAGTCTCTCGAGGTAGGCCATCATCGCGTCCACGATACGGGAGTCGCTGGAGACAAAGCCCTTGAACTCCTTTCCTGGCGCGCTGAGCCTTCCTACGCCGAACGCCTCTTCGGAGGTCTCCCAACCTACGAATGCTATCGGTGTCGGATGGGACGATACCAGGAACCACTGATTCTCCAGGGCCCTGGTATTGAATGAAAGGCTGATCCACCTGTCGACCAGTCGAGTTGGATTGTCTGCGGGCAAATCGGTTCCGAAGCCCACTACCTTGACGCCCGCGTCCACTATCCTTTGGTAGCGACGGGCCTCTCCGTCAATCTTCTGTCCGGTCTGGAAGCCAACGTAGAGATCAGCACCGTCTGGCTCGCTGAGAACCTCATCCTCGATCTCGCGCGTGAAGCGAAGCATTTCCATTGCCGAGTTCAGAAACCTGAACCCCTCTATGGGAGGACCATCCTGCCTCAATTCTTGCTCCATACGGCTAATGATTCCCTCCACACCCGAGGGGTCTTGCCTTGTGGCGTCGGACTCCGTAATAGTCCATTTCATCTTATTTGCCTCTACTTCCTGTTACGACTTGTGCCTTAGTTCTGAAGAAATGACCTTAGCATCCAGGCCATCTTCTCGTGTTTTTGCATCAGGCCCGTAAGGAAATCACCGATAGTTTCTTGTCTTGATTCATTATCAGTCCACCTCTATCGCACCAGTGTGGTCAGGAACCTATTTGAGCCGGACTGGTGCGACAGAGGGCCATAGTCCCTGACTTCAGGTTGCCAGAATCCTGGCCACTTCTGTACCGCTTCCTATCTCAACGTGCGGAGCTCTCAGCATTCGGCTAGTGATGCCAGCTTCAGCTTTGCGCCCCATTACCAGGACTTTCTTACCTCTACTCACCACCGTTAACGTCAACCCCATCTTGTCGAGTTCTTCAGCAAGTGTCCTAACGGTCGCCAATCCCCTGGACTTCTGGATGTTGAGGGACTTGAGCATATCACCAGGGTTATCCGACTCGAGCGTTAGGTCCAGCCCCTCCATGGTGAGCGTGGCCTCAATGTCCTCCATGTGTATATCTAGTGTGCCCGAAAGCTGAAACATTTCGTTTAACCTAGGCAGCGTTCTCGTGTGCGTTCATGTTCGATTCCCAGGTGCGCACCTGGATAGTGCCGTTCACGCTCCACTTCGCCAGGGGCGCGTTCTCCCCAGTGTCTCTGGGCACCATTACCTCCATATCCTTGAACGAATACTCGATGGTAGCGCCCCTCCGAGTCAGGAAGTCGTAAAGCCCCTCCGCGATCTGAACCCAGGATGTAGCCTCGTTCTTAGTCTGTAACATTTTCTTCTCCTTCTATTGGTTCTCATTTCCCAACTGTTGCTTGTACCGACGCGATGACTATACACGTATATTCAACTATCTATTGTAGTGTATAATCATCATACCTTGACTACTATAATCGTGGATATGTATACTTGTCAAGTATATTCGGCATGAATGTGGAAAATGTTGAAGAAGGTGAAACTATGCAGGTCAATACGCAGACCAGAATCCTGAGAAAGCGGTACATCGAGGCGTTGCTTTCAGGTGAACAGGGCTTGGCGAGCCAGGTGATCGAGGAAGGCCTGTCCCAGGAGGTCGCTCCAACCAGGATTTATCTGGATGTGCTGGCGCCCTCCATAATTCACATTGGCGACCTCTGGCACAAAGGGGAGATCAACGTTGCTCAGGAACATCTCGCCACCCAAATTTCCATGCGTCAGATGGGCTACCTTATGCGCCTGCTCAGGCCCTCGAAAAAGCTGGGCGTGCGTGTCGTGGTCACGGCCGTGGAAAACGAGCATCACGCCGTGGGAGCGCGCATGCTGGCTGACTTCCTTTACATGGATGGGTGGGACGTCGACTATCTGGGAGACAACACGCCTACTAAGGACCTTGTCGAATTTGTTCAGCTAAGGGGGGCCAGACTCGTAGGCCTGTCCGTGACTCTGGTTGAAAACCTGCCTCAGGCCAGAGAGGCAGTATACATGCTCCATCAATTGGAGACACGTCCGGTCGTCATGGTCGGCGGAGCGGCCGTTGAGGCAGATCCCATGCAAGCTGAAAGCCTGGGGGCCGACGCTCGAAACGCTGATCCTTTGGCGGCAATCCAGGATGCTCGAAGCCTTTTAGGCCTGGGGGTTGCAAAACATACTCTTGACGAGTATCTCAAAGTGCTCGGAGACCGGATTCAGACCACCCGTAAGGGATTGCGCTGGAGTCAACAGCGACTCGCAGACGAGGCGGGGCTGGACCGGACTTACATAAGCATGGTCGAGGGGGGAAAGCAAAACCTGACTCTAGGCGCAGTGATGAAGATAGCCGACGCCCTTGAAGTGACGGTGGACAGTCTGCTCGGACAGGAGGCCTCGTTTATCTCAAGCTGACTCCCTCCTGGAAATCACGGAGACCTCCGGTCCTGTTACCGTCCTGGAGGCATTTGGATACTACGGATTTTCCGCCGGTAATAACGCCAGCCAGACATTCAAAGACTGGGACTGGGTCAAAGTTCCGCTCTATGAAGAGATCGACCCGGATGGTCAGTTACATGTAACAGAGTCATCTGAAAGTTAAGACGATGATAGTTTGCTGTTCCAGGCGCTAGCTGCTATTCCACTTGTGTCTATCCAGAACACTGACGACCTTGAGCAGCGTGTCATTGTCCCTGTATTGAAAAACCTAAAAGACAGACAAGGACATCAGAGCAACGTGAATTAAGTCCATTTGTGTGCCCCAGTTGAACGTCAATAATATCGATGAATATCCAAAAGATTAGGATCTCAGAAACGCATGTTTGTCAAATGGATCACGCAACCGCAACCGCCACCTCAATCCCACGTTCCTGAGGGAGTTCGACCCTCCCCCGTCTCCACCACGAACACGATTCAGACGCCCCAGACTCGAGATGAGCCTGAGGCGTCTGGTTTATTAAGGCAATTCCACTGCCCTCGCGGGTGGTGGCTACTTCAAAGATTGGGCGGAAAGCCGGCTTGGGCCGGATGGCCACTACGGACTTCTCCTCGTCGGTATCAACGTAGACGGCGTCCAGCATCGCCATAAGCAGCTTGCGCCTTTCGGTCAGGTCCGCTTCCTGCCACAAAGCGGGAAGGTTCTCCAGCAGATTGCCAGCTTCCATGGCGGCGTCAACGCCGGGGACTGACCAGGTTGGCCAACTTGTCCTCCAGGGAGCGTTTCTCCCTACGGTAGCCCTCATAATCATAAAGGCCGTCCACGTAGCCCTTGCCCAAAGTAACCCACAGCTTTTTGAGTTCGTCTGGGGCCTCCGGTGACGAGCCGACCGGCGTCCCAAATGAAGTCGGCGATTAAAGAGAGCGTCCAAGCCGGTTGAAGTAGGGGATCATACCGCCTATAATTCGTGTCATAATATCGGCAACTTTTCGGGCAAATTAAGACGACCAGCGAAAACCAATACAGAGCTGCCGATTCTCCACAGAACAATCGGTTTTAAGGTTCCAGGCTACACAGTAAACTCGGACTTGGTTCGCTCAGAATTTCCAGGCCCACTAAGAGCCCATCAGACCCAATATGTGACAATCTGTTACCAGTAGGAGGTCCCGTGGCATGAACATCAAGTTGCAGCGGCATGCCAAACCCCGCGTCACAGCTGCTGAAATGTACCAAGTGCAAGAATCGTACGTTCGTTTCAATCAGAAAGATCATATGGGCTCGCAGATGGTGTGGGACGCCCAAGTCAAGGCTGAACGAGACAAACTAAAAGTCAAGAAACGACAGCTTACGGAAAAGGGACGCCCCGGTTTCGAGGCTACTGCGTGGAGCCTTGATGCCGCGGCAGACTCCTTGCTATCTCTTATGGACTTTTCAAAGAATGAGGCGGACGCTCCAGCTACTGCATGGCAATCCAAGGTGGAGCCCGCGCCGACGGGCCGACCGAAGACTTCCCCTAAAGAGGCCTCCCAGATTGTGCGTAAGGCCGCTCATTTGTTCGGAGCGGACCAAGTTGGCTTTGCCGAACTGGACCGCCGCTGGGTGTACTCCCACTACTTCGATTCGGAGACGAAAAAGGATTACCCAATCAAGTTCTCCGATGAACCCGGTTACGAACAGTACGACCATCCCATTTGCCTTGAAGATGGGACACGGGTGATCCCGAAGGAGATGAACAACGTGGTGGTGTTGCTCCACGAATGGGGTAAGGATGTGGAGGGTACGGATTATGCACCGACCCTACTCACTGAGGGTCTCAGTACTCTGGCATATGCCCGAATGGCGCCTACCCTGTGGATGCTGGCTGAGTTTATACGAGGACTGGGGTATAATGCCATCCCCGCGGCCAATGACACAGCCTTAAGCATCCCTCTGGCCGTCGATGCAGGCCTCGGCCAGCTAGGGAGACATGGCCTGTTAATCAACCCTAAGGTGGGATCACGCTGCCGTATCTCCAAGATATTCACCGACCTTCCGCTTGAGGCCTTAGGCGCAGTGGACTCAGGCATCACTGAATTCTGCAACGCATGTTTGAAATGTGTCCCGAAGTGCGGTACGGGAGCGATCACAACAGGCAACCGTAGTTTCGAGGCTTTGGACGAGAGCAATGCGTCGGGAGTATTAACCTGGAAGGTAGATGCTAAGAAGTGCATGACCTTCCAAATCCGTGTCGGGAGCACCTGCAGTACCTGCGTCCGCAGGTGCGCATGGACCAAGCCGCCCCGAAGAAGATATGCTATACCTCGCTTCTTTATAAGGAACTTTCGGTGGCGGTGGTTGAACAAATCATGGGTGTGGCTCGACGATAGGTTGGGACATGGAAAGTTTGACAAGCAGGCTGATGACTTTTGGGTCGGGCGTGGGCATTGACGTATAAAGACCATCTAATTGGTTCGGTCTAGGAGCCGCCTTAACGACTGCCTGACAAAATACAGCAGTGCTAATTCCTAGTGGTGAAACGCGGATTCTTTAGCCAACTAATCACCACCACCGCCAGCCCGTGTTTCAGGCCGAGTTCAACTCTCCCCCGTCTGGTTTATGTCGGCAAGTCACTGCCATAACTGGTAGTGACTACTTCAAAGATTGGCCGGAAAGCTGGCTTGCGCCAGATGGCCACCACGGATTTCTCCTCGACGGTATCAACGTATATGGCATCCAGCATCGCCATAAGCAGCTTGCCATATTCCTTGGCATTGTCGATTCCGAGAACGACCAGCTTGTCCAGCTTGTCCTCCAGGGAGCGTTTTCCCCGGCGGTAATCTAATGGGAGTAGAGGCCGTCCACGTAGGCCTTGCCCAAAGTAAACTACAGCCTTTTTAGTTCGTCTGGGGTCTCCGGTGACGGGCCGGCCGGATGTTGCCAATTGGCACTCTGGTAATAGAAAAGGGCCACCGCCATCAAAGAACGGTGATCCTTGAGAAAGGATTTACCCGGTGCATAGCTAATCCAGGATACCGGCCCAACCCTGGTATTTATATGCCCACGGAGTATCTGAACGGTTATTCTGGTACAAGGCCCAGTTGTTGCATCATGGAAATGTGATCGCCGACACCCCAATGCTCCACGATTTTCCCGTTCGCCACCCGAACCATGTGCATTTCACTCATAGAGAATTTTTTACCAGAAGATGGCATGCCCATGAACTCCCCTGTTTGAGTACCTGAAGTGGTCATGGCTCCCACAACCAGATCACCCTCAGCAACCCACTGATTGACAGTAATATTTAGGTCTGGGAACGCACCCAGAAACATATGCATCATATTAATCATGCCTTCCCTGTCGGCCGCCATCCCAGGCATCGCATCGTTGTCCACGAAATCATCGGCCAGCACCGACTCTAGGGTGGTTAAATCCTTCGAATTCAACGCACTCATCATCTTCTGGAACACCGCTTTGTTCTGCTCTGACATCACTTCTCCTCGAATGCAACTATAGAATTAAGCTTCCATATATTAAGATCTAAACCAGGCAATGGAAAGTAACTGAATCACCAAATCCTGAAACTCTAGCAGGCATGTCGCCACTCCACACTCTTAGCCCGGAGGGAGCCTCGACTTAGGAAACGTTTCGAGGCTTGGTTGATGTCATTGTCAGGTTGACGGGCGGCATGCGCTGCAATGCTGTCCCGTTTGTTCATTAGGTTGTACGCCTTCGCCGCGTGGCAGGCAGGCATTTGCAACTGCAAATCCGTTTTGGAGTCCCAAGCGTTACTTGCAAACCCAAAGAAGGCCTGCAAGTAACGCTAAAGTGTTTTGAGCGCCACTGTTTTCTGCCATCACGCTCGTTCTCTTGAATTTCACTCTACTTTGAGGTGAGATTGATTAGTACTTCCACTCCCAAAGATCCCACGTGGCAATGCCCTCACCGCTGACTTTGAAGTAATACACTACTGCAGCAGCATTCAAACTTTCGAGCGCCGAAGTGGCCGTTCGAAAATAGGCTATTCCACCGAAATCAACCCCACCCTCTGAGGTAAATTTACCGACTCCGGTTGCTTTGAAAGTAGCCACTTCGCCGCTCTCTGTCATGATTACGCCCTGATTAGGGCATTCCCCAGACAATACCCCGTCCGCATGCATGTCTGACGAGTACGTTGCCATACAATTCACATTGAGACCAGCAAGAGTCCCGGATCCTTCAAGAGAGGTCTCGAACCTCGGATTAGGGCCATTCGCAGGCAAAACGGTGGTTTTCGCTGGCCCAACTATTTGGCCTAATTTGTCACCTAACATATATCTCTGTCTCCTTTGATTGATCTGATTGCGCATGCCGTACTACGGTAACGCTCGCCACTATTCTACATCAGCCACTAAATTGTTGGGAAACAAAAAGGCCGCGTTAACACGGCTTTGAGTTTGTCTAGGGCCTCCGGTTACGGGCTGGGCCATGGAGGAAAGAAAATTCCCTTCTATCCTCCGGAGCAACTTCGCCCCAGAGACTGGGAATGTCCTCAAATATGGCGGCAGCCTCTTCAATCGAGGGCATTTCGGTAGACACTGCATTCCTTATGTCTGAGTCTATTTCGACCCGCTTATTTACATATTCCTCATCTGTGTAAGCACCGCCAGCGTCGGACTTGCCCAATCTCTTAAGTCGTTGCTCCTTCTGTGTCCGTTCATGACGCACTTGTTCCACATCATCAGCCAAATGAATGTGAGCTAGCACCCGGTATTTCACTGTCCTTCCTATCGCGGTACACACTATGGTCATCGGATTGCTTGCTGGCTAAAGGATTACGCCATGAAACTCATCTTGACTACATCGCTTGCTTTGGGGTGGCGCAATAAATGCATGTCCGTTAGTATTCGCCCATTCTATTTCTGATTCGGAGGACAATATGATTTTTCATGTAATGGCACAGCACTATTGGAATACTTGCGATGGAGCAAAGCGAGCAAAAAATGACCCAGATGTAGGATCACGTGTTGATACTCAGAGGTGGGTCGAAGGGAATGACAAGGTAAAGGTTCTAAGCGCCATTGGCCATCAAACGCTACATAGACTTTTCGCCATAGTGGACGCCGATGATTATGCTGATGTCCAAGCCCTTTTTCTAGAACAAATGTGGAACGGCCCTATAGAAGTCCTACCAGCGAACGACATGATTGCTCAGAGGAAAAGCTTCGGAGAATGGGGCAAGTAATCACCCCAATCCCATCCCCCAGAAAAGGTGGCTGGAAAAGTGGCTGAACTTCTGACTACTTGAACCGGCCAGACGGACTCATTGGTACAATCCACGCCTAATTTGCCACGTTGGCGGGGCTAGACGGAGACTTAATCTCCAAGTGGATGCCTAATCAGGGAGATGAGCATCTTAAGGCAATGCAACTATTGGGTAAAACTGGCCCCTTTTGGACAGCTACAGGGACAAGCCCTAACCCTACATAAATCCCATTGACAAGTAAGAACTGCAGGCACTCAGCCACAATGGGACGCTATGCTAACGGAGATTAGTCACATAATCAGCAACTCTCTGAGTTGCTGATTATGTATTTTTTTCACGCTGAAAAGTCTGGACTTGCACCTCCAATGACTCAGCGATTCATTATGCGGCCGGTAACGAAGCGTTTACAGCAATCAAAGAAGCGATACTGGCGTTTGCCCCAGGTTTCGCCGTGGAGGTTGCCCGCTATCGCAACCCGCAAACACTATCATTCCAGGCTGGATCAGAAACCGCGATGGCATGACGGCTGGTCGGTGACAACACGTTCGAAGACAGAGTAATAAGGCGTGTTCTTGTTCGTCGCCGGGTCAGCTTGAGGA
>CAUZQF010000067.1:0-10345 GCA_963581905.1 Dehalococcoidia bacterium | reverse complement strand
GGAGAGCAACGGCGCGAGTGAATACAACGTAGAAGACGGCAAGCTAGAGCGCTTACAAGCCATCCTGCGCGCCGTCACCTATGGGACGTACGAGTGGGACCTGACTACTAGCAATCTGTATCTAGATAACAGGATGCTCGCTCTGGTCGGCGATCCAGCCGATGGTAATTCACACCGCATTGAAGAAATACTTAGCCTTATTCATCCCGATGATGTCGGGGGAATGAATGCCGCTCTGGATGGTCATCTACGCCTGAACGAGCCGTACAGACCAGAGTTTCGTTTAAGAATGACCGATGGCGAGTATCGTTGGGTATCCGTCGTAGGAAAGGCTGTGTCGTACGCTGACGGTAACGCGTCGCGCCTCGTCTGCGCGTTGACGCTCATCAACGATTCCAAGGCCAGCGAATCTGACCTTCAGAAATCAGAGTCTAGCCTCAGGGCGCTATTTGAGGGAATCGGCGACGGCCTGCTGGTGCTCACTGCCGCCGGACAGGTGCTGGATGCCAATGCGAAGGGATGTGAATTCCTTGGCTACGACCGCTCAGACCTAATACAGACCGGACTGTTGGGGATTATCGTCCCTAACCAAGTCATGGATGGCATCAGTCTGTTGGGTCGAGTGGCCAGCTCGTCTAAAGGCGTTGGCAACATAAGCGTCGTGCACGGCGAGGGTAGGCTAGTCTCGACCGAGATGGAAGTTGGTCGGCCTTCCCGATGGCACGGTTGTGTGCTCGTTGCGAGATGGCTCGTCAGAGGATGAAGCCTCCGTTAGGCAGGTGCAGGCCCATGTAATGGACGCCCTTAGCCGTTTTCCCCGAGCGCTGGCTCACGAGCTAAACAATGCCCTCACGCCGGTAATGGCCTACGCTCAGCTCAGCGAGAGAGCCTTATCCGAAGACGATGAGATCCGAAAGTATTTGCTCAATATCAACAATGCGGCAGATCGAGCCGCTGGCCTGACAGCAGAACTATTGGCATTTGCCCAGAGACAAGTAGGGAATCCCAATATATATAGTCCGTCTGAAGTTGTGACCAGCAGTGCAGATGTGATTCGCGTAGCCTTGGGAGAAAATGTTGAGCTTCATCTGCAAATTGACGACGACGTCTGGATGGCCCAGCTGGACCCGACCAGAATACAGCAGGCCCTCGTTAATATGGCAGAGAACAGCCGCGACGCCATGCCCTTTGGTGGCGAGTTCACAGTCGGCGTAGCCAATGCTTACCTCGATTCTGGTTATGCTAAGACTCATCCGGGAGTTGCCGAGGGCGATTACGTTTGCGTAACCGTATCGGATACCGGTGTTGGCATGACAGAGGACGTTCGTACCCACTTATTCGAGCCGCTGTTCACTACCAAGGCGCCGGGAGATGGCATCTGCCTTGGTCTGTCGACTACTTACGGCAACGTTAAGCAAAACGGCGGACACATTGAGGTCTCCACCCAGCCAAGGGAGGGCACCACCTTCAGAATGTACTTCCCCAGGGCCAAACAGGAGACCGACTCCCAGGCGTAGTGGGATATCAGGGCGGCTATATATGAATCTGATAGTTTCGGTCAGCTGGCTCCGCTGATATAATTCGATTACAGATTCGTCTTTCAAGCATTTCAGGAGTTCATGTGCCCGATACTGACGCCAAAGTCTACGACTATGCCAACGAACTTATGGACACGCCCAGGGCTCACCTGCTCCTGCAGCTCAGCCAGGACGAAAGTGGCCTCAACCTCTCTTTCGAAGACAACATGCTGGCCGAGTGTTACCTGACCAGCGACGGCATGCTGGCTGGTGGTTTTCTGGCGAAGGCGTTAGGGGTGTCGCTTCCCGCACTGGGCGAAACGGTGACAGCCAGGGTTTCTACGGGCGTTCTGTTCCGTGCCATAGGCATTGTTGAACTGGACTTCGGTAAGGAAGAGTCCTTCATTCTTCTGGACAGGCTCCTTGAAGAGGCCGATGACCAGCGAGGCGCTAGTAGCGAGGCTTCGTACTAGTCTGTCTATTCGCTCGTGACGTGGTCGCGCCGCTTCAGGCCATGCGGAATTGCCGAGGCTAATTGCACATCAACAGCAGTTTTCGACTATAATGTGCCACGGCCTTCTACAGGCCCACAGAGGTGGCGCCTACACCAGGCGACGCTTTACTACGATACAAGGAGAACTGAACAATGCCTGAAGCTCTTGCCTTTTTCCGTGGAAAGATTATTCCACTGTCTGAGGCGAAGGTTAGCGTAACAACCCACGCCCTGCACTACGGAACAGCCGTCTTTGAGGGCATACGCGGTAACTGGAATAAAGAGCAAGACAGGATGTTCGTTTTCCGCATGAGAGAGCACTATGTGCGCCTGCTACAGGGGTGCCGAATAATGCTGATGGATATCCCGTACGATGCGGATGACCTCTGTCGCATAACGGCCGAGCTGCTGAAAGCCTGTGGCTACAAAGAGGACTTGTACATCCGCCCTCTGGCCTACAAGAGCGAGGAGAGGGTTGCCAATCTCAAGCTGCAGGAACTGGCCAGTGATTTTACGCTGATCGCCGTGCCCTTCGGTAACTACATCGATTCCGAAGGCGCGATACGCTGCTGCACATCGTCCTGGCGCCGCATAGACGACACGATCATACCTCCACGAGTGAAGATATCCGGACACTACGTGAACAGCATCCTGGCCAAAACCGAGGCTACTCTGGGTGGTTTCGATGAGGCTATTATGCTGACCCAGGACGGCAACGTCTCCGAGGGATCAGGCGAGAACCTCTTCCTGGTTCAAGACGGCGTGCTGCATACGCCCATGGTCGCCCACAACAACCTCACCGGCATCACGCGCGATTGCGCCATGAGGCTGGCCAAGGATGAGTTGGGCCTGGAGGTCGTGGAGCGAGAGATCCGGCGCAGCGAGCTATACCTGGCGGACGAGGTCTTCCTGACGGGGACCGCAGCGCACATTACGCCAGTGGGTGAGCTTGATAGCAGACCGATAGGCGATGGCGGAGTCGGCCCTGTCACCAAGAGCCTGCGTGACCTGTATGTGGACATCATCCGGGGCGACAATCCCAAGTACATCGACTGGTGTACTGAAATTCCCCTCTAGCAATTTAGCCCCAGTAGATTTTTCCGACATGGGCGATTTGCACTGCAAATAAGCTAGGGCAAGTCGCTAGATGTGCGGAAATCATGGCCCCTCTTTTACTTTGGCAACCTCATCGGATCATGGTTCGTCCATTTTCATTCCGGTCGTACTGGTAATTCAGCTATGGCGTGTTTAGTAATCGTCACATTGGGTATTTCTTATAGGGGCGTTGCATGGGAGTCTGCGACTTCCGAAACCGCGATTAAAAAGATGTCAAAATCACAAGTTACCATGAGGTGAGCTAATGTTGACGAGTGCCATGGAAGTCATAATCGAATAGTCCATCAATCGAGTAGCCGATCAGGTGGGTGTCGAGCACGATATGCTGGTTCCCAATAATGTGAGATCATTCCTGATAGAGCTACTACGTGAGTCCTTAATGCATCGCGAGCAGACGTGGGAAAGAGTAGCCTTTGTAGAGCTAGTTGGCGACAACTACTACGATCAGGCACAGGCTATGCTCATGGTAGAACAGTACGTAGACGAGCACCTTTATGATCTTCTTGAGACATCGGCAAAAATGTCCGAGGACGATGACGAAGAGCGCGTGGACTTCATGGTGAGGCACGACGTAAGGCCTGTGCTAAAAAAGCGAAGGCTTCATCTGATCAATGTGGTGGAGGCGGTAAGCCTTAAGCGCCATCAGATTTGGCCTTTTAGCCTGGAGAAGGCCTAGGCTGACAAACTGGCAGACCTTCTTAAGAGAGGTCTGTAAAACCTGCGACCGGATATAAGAAAAACGCCGTCCTACTTAGGCCGGCGTTTTTCTGTGCCAATATAGTTATCTCAGTGTTTGTTATTGGTAGCCTTTTGCAGCTGAACATCTGTATTTATTATCGAAAAATGAGAGAAGGTCTGAGGGAAATTACCCAGTAATTCGGAGCCGTCAGGAGAGATCTGTTCGCTCAACAGCCCCAGATCATTGGCGTGTGACAGGACCTTATCGAAGAGTTCCTTTGCTGCGTCCAGATCGCCCAGCATGATGAGGTTGTCGCACAGCCATAGCGTGCGTATGTTAAACGTGCCCTCGTCGCCATCCAAGCCGTCATCGAAGCCCTTGTAGCGATATATGAACCCGCCCGGCGAGGCCAATTCGTTCTGCGTGGCGCGAATTGTGGATAGCATCCTGGGGTCGTTGGCGTTAATAAAGCCTATTAGCGGCAAGATCAGGTTTGCGGCATCCAGTATCTTGCTGCCGTATGCCTGAACAAACACGCCCTTCTTGTGATCAAACCCGTTCGTCAGTATGTCTTCACGGATTTCATCTCGCACCTTTGACCAGTGCTCAACATCGCCTTCCAGGTTAAGCTCCGTGGCCATTCTGACGGCTCTATCCAGAGCCACCCAGCACCAAGCCTTGGAGAAGACGTAGTGTTGCCGTTCGGCTCGCGCCTCCCAGACTCCTTCGTCAGGCTCGTTCCAGTGGTCCAGCACAAAGCTAACGACCCTGCTCAGGTAGTCCCAATATCACTCGTCTATATCGCCGACGTATTTTCGGTAGAGGTGGGCGGAGTCCATCAACTCGCCGTAGACATCCAACTGGAACTGGCCATATGCGCCGTTACCTATCCGAACGGGGCTGGAGTCCTTGTACCCGCTGAGACCTGTTAACTCCACTTCGGACAGCCTTCGTTCTCCCCCCAGGCCGTACATGATCTGCAGGTCTCGCGCTCTGCCCGCGGTGCACCATTCGAGCCAGTCTTTAAACGCGATAGCCTCTGATGTGTAACCGAGCAAATGAGGCGTCCCTTTTCCATGCATACCGGTAGTCCCAGTTACGTGGGCCTCCGATGGCCTCAGGCAGCGACGTTGTGTCCGCAGCAACGATTCCACCAGAGGGTGCGTAGGTTAGAGCCTTCAACGTCAGGGCGCTTTGTATTACTGCGCTCCTGTACTCTCCCTGGTACGTGCATATATTGCTCCACTCCTGCCAGTAGTGCATGGTCTCTGCCAGCAGTCCGGTGACCACGGAGTCGTCCACACGGTCAACCTCGTGAGAAAAGCGTGACTCATAAGTCACGACGGCGTATATATGTTGTCCTTTGCTCAGCGTTCCCTGGGATATGAAACCGTCGTCCATTCGAGCGATGGGCGCGGAGCAGTAAAATGAGATGGCATCTGAGCCGCCGTGGGCAAAGGCCGTGTGCTCGGTATCCAGCTGGGCGTGTGGCACAATGGTGCCGTAGTCGAACCTGGGCACGCACTCCACAGTAAAGGCTATGTTGCCTCTAGTGCACTCCAGAATGCGCATCACCTGGTGATCGTCCCGGACCTCCCTGGGCATACGTGCCAGCGGATGGTCGTGAATTGGCATGAAGTCAGTCAGCGTGGCCGTGCCTGTGACGGTTTCGAATGTCGTCTCCCGCACGTTGGTATCGTCTAGATATTTCCTTGAAGTGGATTTAATTTCGGCAGGTGATATCTTAAAATAACCACCCTTTTCCCGATCCAAAATGCGACTGAATACCGCGGTATCATCGAAGCGAGGGAAGCAGCACCAGTCGATGGAGCCCGTGGTGGACACCAGTGCGCACGAGTGCATATCGCTGATGAGTCCGTAGTCGGATATAGAGGGGTAATCATATGCCGAGGCCAATGTAACACCTACCGAACTTATGCTTGATTAAAGTGTAATCAAGAGGCTAGACAAGTAAACTATTTCTACACGTATCTTTAATGTCTAAAAAAACAGAGGGGCGCAATTGCGCCCCTCTGTTTTTCATTGTCCTATGGTAGGATTTGTGGTCTGACGATGTGGCGGGACCTTACTGTTTAATTAGTGTCATCATCATCGTCGTCGTCTTTGTCGGACTTATCGTCCCGAGGCTCTTCAACCTCGATTTCAAGGGCTACCAGCGTTCCGTTAGCTCTTCGAATACCCTTTACCTTTACCTCGGCACCTTCATATAGTGTTCCGTCGACTTCAGTGCTTCGATTAATTAGTATCTGCTGGTTGTTGCGAAGTACCAGCCTGGTAGAACTGAATTCACTGACGAAGCCTTTAATCTTAAACTCCGTGTTGCGGTCCTCAGCTTTAGGCTTGTCTTCCTCATCCGAATCATCGGTGGTATCGATGGCACTGGACAGTGTGCTGTCGCTGTCGTCGACCGGCTCCTCAACCTTGATCCGGGTGGCAACCAAGATGCCGGCATCGTTGACGTATAGCTTTATCTCTACTTCAGTGCCTATGTAGAGATCACCGTCGATTCGGGTGTCGCTGTTGAGGGCAACGGATCTACCTTCTTCCAGCACCACTCGCCGATCACTGAAGCCCGATACGATGCCTTCGAGTTCCTTCAGCTCATAGCTGTCGACCTTGTCCGGCTTATCCGAGCCTCGCTTGTCCTTGGTTGCTGCGGTCGCGATGCCATCTCCACGTCCCCTGCGGTCCTGGTCGATTTCTTTGGCAACCAGTCCCAGGTCTGTGGTAATAACCTCAACCTTTACGGGGACTCCGGGTCGCAGCGGAGAGTCTATCTCGGTAAGGGCCTGTATGTGGATCGTCTGGCCATCCACTACTATCGCGACTATCTTGTCGCCTTCGGTAATTACCTCTTCGATGATGCCGCGGATGCGCTGCTCATCGTCGTCGTCTTTCTCCTCGTCAGCCTCGCCACCGCGAATCCGGCTGGCCAGCAGTGTGCCGTCGCCCTGGAACACGCCGTAGACGCGTACCTTTGCGCCCTCTGCGAATACTCTGTTCATCGAAAGCTCTGCCGGTACGATTATGGTAATGCCGTTAACTACGAAGCTTCCGTCATCGTTAGTGAGTTCGATATCGCCGTCGATGCGAATGGCGTCGTCGTCTTCGTATTCATGTTCGTCGTCGTCGCTGTCTTCATCTCGAACATCGATCTCTTTGGCTACCAGTGTGCCGTCTTCCGTGATGAAGGCGAGCACTCGGACCATGACGCCCACGGCGATGTCGCCGTCTATCTCAGTAAGGTCGCTGATGTGGACTCGATGGGAGTCGACGAAAATCACGCTTCCATCGTCGGACATGGCTTCGATTAGCCCGCCCAGCCTTACCCGATTCAGTGACGCGCCACCGAAATCGACATCGCTGTCCTCGAATTCGATCTTTAGGGCAATAATCTTTCCGTCACGTATTATGCCTTTGATTTCTACAGTGCTGCCGATTACTGGTGTGCCTTTCAGCCTGGTGAGGCGGTCCACGCTGATTGCCATTCCGTTGACGATCCAGTCGCCAGCCTCGTCTACGCCCTCGTAGATGCCCTCAAGCTTCACGGACCTTGGCCTGTCCGAGGAGTCGTCATCTAGACTGCGTTCAACAATGTTCTCAATTTCGCGAGTGATGAACGTCCGCAGGCCTTGAGCGATGCCGGTAATTCTGACCCGCTGGCCTATAAAGGGCTCGCCGTCTGTGTCGGTGTCGTCAGTGATAATGATTACATTGCCGCTGACGATCCAATTGCCGTCCTCGTCTAGACCTTCGAAGATGCCTTCGAAACGGGCGCGGTTGGGGTTGTTTCCTGAATCCCCAATCGTCTCGATCTCTCTGGCCAGTATTGTGCCGTCGTCCAGCAGAACGCCCTTAACCTTGACCTTTTGACCGGCCACGATGCCTGAGTCAATCTTGGTGTCGGCGTCGGTTGTTACTTTTCTGCCACTTATAATCCAGTTACCGTCGTCGTCCAGGCTCTCGAAAAGGCCCACGACTTTTACTTCGTTCTCAGGCTTCTGGTCTGCTTCAGGCACTAGAGGGCTTGATTCGACACGCTGGGAGCGAGACTTACCTGCTGTTACGTGTATTTCAATCGCGTTAGGGGAAAGCTCGCCAGTAAGGGGGTTTCTACGAGTAAGGACTACCGCAAATACACCTTCAACCATCTCAGTGGCGCCCGCCCTGAACTTGATCTCTGTGTCAGGCTCGATGTTGAATTCAATAGCTTCCGAGCCGGTCGCCAATGGCTGAAGTGTAATCGAATCCTCGTTAACAGCCGTTATGTCTCCAGCCACATGACGGAATTGAGTCTTGCCTGGAATTACGAATATCTTGGATGCAGTAGAAAGATCGTCGGTCATTGACACCGCAACCGTGTCGCCTACAAATAGGTCTGTTAGCTTTGCGTCTTCCTTCAGGGGCAGACGAATGGTCGTCTCCGGTGTGACCGTAACGTCGACTATGGACTCATCGGCGAGAGAGACACGGATAATGTCCACGTCCACGCTGTCCACTGTGCCAAAGAAGTCTCGGTTTTCGGGAGGTGCCGCTGCATGAGCCTGATTCGTTGCCATAGGCAGCGCCAGCAGTGCGGCTATGGCTATTGCCAGGCCCATCATGGTTAGCTTTAAGTTTTTTGTCATTTTCAGGTTCGACATTGCTTTCCTCATCCTCAGCCCGTCCCATCCCCGCCACCCAACAGGATTGCAGTGGAATCGCGTCCTTTTCATCGACGCTCCCTAAGTATGCCACTGCGAATATTACTGGTGTGTTACGCCAAATCTAAGAAATTAGCTACGAATTTGGCGATCTATATTTCAAATTTACTCATGGCCTATAAATTACGGCGATTATGGTGCTCAGCACTTCGCCATCGGAGTCTGTGGCCAGTACATCTATGATGTTGGGCCCTTCGTTGAGCGACAGCATGGTGCTGTAGATGCCCACTGGGTCGACTTGGACGGATACGCCGTTAACGCTGACCACGGCGCCTGGTATGGTGCGACCCCCCAGCGGTATCTGCGATGCTAAGGTTATGCTCTGGTCCTCCGGCTGTGTGACCAGCAGGAAGAACGGCTGCGGTGGCAGCACCAGTGATGTGATATTTATCGTCTTTGAGGTCTGTTCAGACCCATTAAATGCAATGATGTTGATCTGGTTCTCGCCTGGTTCGAGGTCGACCAGCGTGGAGAAGCGGTCGTCTTCGTTAAGGCTGGTCGATACGCCGTTGACGGTGATCTGAGAACCCTTAGAGGCTATTCCATGAACAATGACGCCGTCCGTCTGCACGGTAGACCCGTCCTCAGGCCCGCGCACATCCAGCTCTAGGGTAACGATTACCACGGGCGTAGCTGTTGGGTCCATCGTGATTGGCGTGGCAGGCGTTGGTGGGACCGAAACAGGTACAGGAGTGTCCGCCGGTTTCGGGACGGCTGTAGCTGTTGGCTCAGGTACGCTTACAGCGGTGGCCGTAGGAGTTGCTGGCTGGGTAGTGGCGGTCGCCACAACCACGGGAGTGTTCTCCTCCCGTGGTTGCTCTTTGACGCAGGCCGCCAGGGCGAACACAACTGCTACGAATAGTGCTCCCTTTACGACCCAGTTCAAATTATTTTTTCCAGGTTCAGCATTTTGGCCATTAATCTCTTCAAATGAATTTCCTACACAGCGCATTAACCCACGTATTAGAACGCCGTTGGGTTAGGGGTCGTTTGCACTCTACTGTATTTTGACAGGTTCGATTTAAAATAAACCATGTCTGCCATGTCCAATGTTTTGACCGTCTTGGACGCCTAATCCCCCTCCGTCTTGAGCGGGAGACTAAGAAGAAACTCTGTGTGGTGGTCGGGGTCCGGGCTGATAACGCTCTCGATCGTAAGATCGCCCGCAAACCTTCTGGCCAGCGTGCGTCCGATGAATAGGCCCAGGCCTGAGCTTATCTTCTCCTCACGACGTGCCACTTCCGGTGTCCAGCCCCTGTCGAATAGGTGGCGCTGGTACTGCTCTGAAACGCCTTCGCCATCGTCCCACACTCTAATAAAAAAGTGAGTTGGGTTTTTCGACAACCGTACCTCTACCTGAGAGTTGGCGAATCGCATGGCGTTGTCCACCAGGTTGGTGACGATGTGTTCGATAGCAGAGCTATCCGAATAGACCAGTCCGAATTCGGTAGGCTCAGCCCACCATACGATCTGCTTGCCCAGGTCCGTTGCAATGGGCGTATAGCGGTCGACGATGCGGCGCACCATTTGTCCGGGCTCCACTGGTTGGAACTGCATTGGCTCGTCAGGCGCCTCAAGCTGCACTAGTACTCGTATGTTTGCCATCATCAGGCGGAAGTTAGGCGTCTGGCGTTCTATCTCATCCAGCAGACCCAAAACTTCTGGGTTTGTAGGCTCGTGTGAAGCCCGCAATATGGCCCTCAGCTCTCGTTCCCTACCAAGAATACGCCTCATAGGGCGGCCCAGGTCGTGATCGAAGAGCACAAAGTACTGCTGAGTAGTCTCGCTCCAGTTGGGGCCCACAGCCTCAGGATTG
>CAUZQF010000066.1:0-10355 GCA_963581905.1 Dehalococcoidia bacterium | reverse complement strand
GGCCGGGGCTTCGAGGACTGGATCGAACCGGTAGGAGAGGTGCCCATAGGGAAGCTGGGTCCGGATCGGCTGGGCGTAAATCAGCCAGCGGATATTTTGCATTGCTAAGATGACATTGGTCAAAGCAGTGATCGATAACGCGTGGATGTTGATTGGTCTCATCGGAAGCCTCCTATTGGCTAGGTCAACGTGCCGGTCGCTATCGCTAATCCCTAATAACATTTAGTTTACTTTTATATAACCTTCTTTTTGGTGTTCGAATATGTGTAATTGGGCGTGGGAATGGTTGGTAACACCTAACTTTGTTAGGGGACATCCCCCTGAAGTAGTGTAGGCTGGCAACGGTTCCCTGGTTTGGCCGCACTTACAGGCGCTGTTCACTTCACAATGTAGGAAGTCATGACCGAAGGTGAGCGTTAGGCCGCCGCCATATGGGGGAATGGCAAAAACAACTTGACCGAGTAAGGGCAGCGACCTAAAATATACTTAACTCAAATCCAAAGTAGTTAGGAAAACTCCCATTGGGAACCGCCTAGTAGCCCTCAGAATCAATAACCTACAGACTACGTAGCCTCCCGCGCTCATTGGGCGATGCTCGGGAGGCTTATCTTTGCCCTCCAATCCTGATATATTTACTAACTGCGCGGCTACACGAACCTACATTTGCTTTAAGTCTGTGGCCACGTTCGAGAGGACAAAATGACACTAAGAATTGACCCTGAATTAGCTGACCTGCGCTACCGTATCCGCCATTCTGCGGCCCACGTCATGGCAGACGTGGTGACGAAAATGTACCCGGACGTCAAACTGGCAATCGGGCCTCCCACGGACGACGGCTTCTACTATGATTTCATGTCTGCTGAGACATTCAGAGAGGAAGACCTGGAAGCCATCGAAGAGAAGATGCGCGAAGTAATTTCCAGTGACCACACCTTTAAGTACGCCGAGTACCCCAGGGAGGAGATGCTGGAGAAGAACGCCAGCGAGCCTCTGAAACTGGAAATCATCAATGGTATTCCGGAAAACGTGACGATCTCCACCTATAGCCACGGCGGGTTTGAGGACCTGTGTGCGGGACCGCATGTGGCGTCCACAGGGAAGATTCCGGCGTTCAAGCTGCTAAGTGTCGCGGGAGCCTATTGGCGTGGCGACGAAAAACGCTCCATGCTCCAGCGCATTTATGGCACAGCCTTTGAGACGCAGGAGGCCCTGGATGAGTACCTCGAACGCCTGGAGGAGGCACGCCGCCGCGACCACCGCGTTCTCGGTCGCGAGCTAGATCTGTTCTCCATGCATGAGGAGACTGGGCCTGGGCTGATCGTCTGGCACCCCAAGGGCGCGAGGCTGAGGGGCATTGTTGAAGACTTCTGGAAGCAGGAGCATTACAAGGCTGGCTACGATCTGGTTTACACGCCTCACATAGGTCGGTCAACTCTGTGGGAGACCAGCGGCCACCTCGACTTCTACAAAGACAACATGTACGCCGCCATGGAAATGGACGGTCAGGACTACTACCTGAAGCCCATGAATTGTCCTTTCCACATCATGTACTACACAACGGCCATGCGTAGCTATCGCGATCTGCCAATGCGCATAGGCGAGCTGGGCTCTGTGTACCGCTACGAGCGCGGCGGAGTCTTGCACGGGCTGTTGCGTGTGCGTGGCATGACTCAGGATGATGCTCATATCTTCTGCAGGCCGGACCAGCTCGTTGAAGAAGTGAATGGGGTGCTGGACCTGGACTTCATGCTGCTGGATGCTTTTGGCTTTAAGGACCTGGAGGTCATGCTCTCGACCAAGCCCGAAAAGGCCGTAGGCAATCCTGAGCAGTGGGACTTCGCCACGGAGTCCCTAAAGCAAACGCTGGAGAGTAGAGGCATTCCCTACGAGATCGACGAGGGCGGCGGAGCCTTCTATGGCCCCAAGATCGACGTACATATCAGGGACGCCATTGGCAGGCTTTGGCAGTGCACGACAGTCCAGTTCGACTTCAACCTGCCTGAGCGGTTCGGCATCACCTATATTGGTGAGGACGGTAAGGAGCACCAGCCGTACATGGTTCACAGGGCCTTGTTAGGTTCCCTTGAGCGGTTTATGGGAGTGCTGATCGAGCACTTCGGCGGCGCCTTCCCGACCTGGCTGGCGCCGGTGCAGGCCAAAGTTATACCCATTGCGGACCGCCACATCGAGTATGCTGAGTCCGTGAAGGCCAAGCTCACTGAGGCTGGCCTGAGGGTGGAGGTGGACGCTCGTAATGAGCGCATGGGCGCCAAGATCCGCGAGGCCCAGGTGCAAAAGATACCTTACATGCTGGTAGTGGGCGACCGCGAGGCCGAGGCCAATGCAGCCGCTGTCCGCTTACGCTCCGGTGATGACCTTGGAGCGATGCCTCTGGATGATATTCAGGCACGAATGCTTGATGAGGTTACCACCAAGGCACTAGAATAGGTTTTAGTAGCTGAACATGGCAAAGGGGCAGTGTGTCTTTTCGGGGGGTGGTTGAGGCTAGGCGGTGATTAGCCCTTTGGGCGTCGGCCCTATTAACTGGCAAATTCCCGTGGCTGTCCCCAGGGTATTGTGGGAATAACTCTATTGCCTACCGATGGCCCTTATGCTATATTCGGAGCAGCCGGAGTAATGTCTGGCCATTACCTATTGGATAAAGAGGTGCAGTATCCCGCCGAGAGATTACCGAGTTAACGAACGTATCAGGGTGCCCGAAGTGCGCATGGTCGCTGAAGACGGCTCACAGCTTGGGGTGATGACCACCCAAGACGCCATGAAATTGGCCGACGAACAGGGCCTGGATCTTGTAGAGGTCGCCCCTCAGGCGGTACCGCCTGTCTGCCGGATCATGGACTACGGTAAGTTCAGGTATGAGGCCACTCGGAAGGAACGCGATGCTCGCAAGGCGAGGAAGTCAAAGGCTACGCAGGAACTTCGCGAAGTTCGTATGAAGACTCGCATTGGCCAGCACGACCTCTCCGCTAAGACTCGCCTCGTCAAACGTCTTTTGGGCCAAGGGGCCAAGGTCAAGGTATCTGTCATGTTCAGGGGACGAGAGATCGATCATCCGGAACTCGGCATGGGACTATTGAAAAACGTAGCAGATGTACTGGTGGACGATGCCCTGTTGGAACGCCCTCCCAAGTTTGAGGGGCGATTCCTGGCAATGACACTGGCGCCTAATCCGCAAAAGGAAAAGGTCGTCGCTGCTGCCGAAGAAGTAGTAGAAGAATCCGAGCAAGAGGAGCTAAAAGTTGCCGAAGCTTAAGACCCATAAGGGTGCCAAAGCTCGGTTTCGCATCACCGGAACTGGCAAAATGGTTCGAATGAAGGGCCACCGAAGCCACCTTCGACGTAAGAAACCGACCAGTGTTAAGAGACAGTTCTCTGGAAAAATTGCAGTCAGTCCAGCGGATGTGCCGCGTATGAAGAAATTATTGCCCTACGGCACACGCTAATAAATACTGCATTATCCGAGGGAAGAATATATAATGAATAAACCAGGCACTTAAGTGCCTGGTTTGTCTGTCCGAGACTAGCTTGTCCGGTGACGATAATAGAATCTTAGCCGGAACACTTAAAACAGGGGTGGAACGTGACCAGGGTAAAGAGGGGCGTTACTAAGAGGCGCCGACATAAGAAAGTCCTTAGTATGACAAAAGGGCATCAGGGCGTCCGGCATACACTTTATCGTCGGGCCCATGAGTCCCTAATTCACGCACTGCAGTACTCCTATGCCCACCGCAAGGAGAAAAAAGGCGATATGCGCCGGCTGTGGAACATTCGCATCAACGCCGGTGCCCACATAAATGGGACCACATACAGCAAGATGATTCACGGCCTGAAGCTTGCTGGCGCGGACGTTAACCGCAAGATGTTGGCTGATCTGGCCATTCGAGATCCAGAAGCGTTCGGCAAGATCGCTGAGCTAGCAAAGTCACAGCTGGTGGCTGCCGCGGTCTAACTGCAATCTGACACAAAAGCAAAGGGCGACCTGATCCAGGTCGCCCTTTGCTTTTGTGTCTTTAATTCAAGCATCTGGTCTGGCTTGTCGAGTTAATCGCGTAGGCTGATGATTGGCTGCCCCCTCGATATTGCGGAGCCAATCTCCGATGCGGTCCAGCGACGCCGACGACTGGGGCCTCAACTGGAACTGCCGCAGTAGTCGACTGGACCCATGTAGTTCGCCGAGAACGACGCCGTTGATCTTAGTTGAGTACGGCTGCCCTCTCTCGTCCTATCGAGAAGGTCAGATGGCGCATGGCCAACGGGCAAAGGCAACTGACCTCGGTCTGGGACTCGGTGCCACCGTTCAAGTCTGCCCTAGCATCTAGCGCGGGGTTCAGGGCCGCTATTGCTGCACGGCAAATTGGACGAGACAGCGTTTCGTCAACCTCGACCGTGATGTGTCACCAACCTTGAAGCCGCGCGGACAAATACCAATGGCCGCCGTAATTTCTATCGAGCGTGCAGTGGCCTGGGCTTCCACTGAAGGCATAAGCTCCAGAGCGGGCCAAGACGCATGATACGCATGCATTCCGCTTTCGCCTGGGCGTTGGTCTGTACTTCGGTGGCTGCGGTGGCAACTACAGTTCGTGTGTTGAGGTAATTCATAACCAGCCATGAGACTGCCATGACGTATATTCCGGCCATAACCAAGAGGCTTATCATGGGTATTGAGCTGGCTGACAGAAGCCAGGAGGCACCCGTTAGAGCTAGCAGGCAATAGTTTACCGCTGCCGGCAAAATAAGGTCTGATACGCTGCGATTGTTAATGGTAACTGACATTGGTTGCCCCCTTCAATCGAGGTCCTTTTTCGCCAATCGAACTAGCACTCGGATGTATATTGTGGTTAAGCTTGGAGTTTAATTCAGTAATAAAAGAGCGTATGATGCGTGATTAATAACGTGAATGGCATGAGAAAAACGTGAGGAATCACGGCGAGAGGGCTGAGACAGTAGGGCTTATTTACTAGCCGTTGTCGGCCAGGTACTGCACGTCGTGAATGAGGTCTGCGGTCTCGAAGGGCTGGGTGAACACGACTCGTAACCTGCCTTCTCGGTCGATCAGGTATATAGGCGAGGAGTGTATTACCAGGAAACTCTCTTGGACAAGGGCGTCAATTCCCGCCGCCTGCTGGCTCCCCTGTGCTGCCACCGCAGCTTCGATATCGGCGCTGGGTCTCAGGGACGTAGGGTCCAGGTAGTAGGCCTTCCATATGGGGGCTAGCTCAGCGTCAGCACCGACGAGGTAGGACCACCTGTCAGTCATCTTCCATCTCTCTGAATAATCCAGCGCGACTTGAACCGTGTCTCTTTCGGGGTCCACGCTGATAGCCACAATGGCGGCCTCGTTGACGGTCTCGCCAAGGGCCTCATAGGTGTCGCGCAGCTGGTTCGTTGTGATGGGGCAGACGTCTGGGCAGTTGGTGTACAGGAAGGTTAACAGGACGACCTTGCCACGAAAGTCGGACAAAGAGGTCGGCATACCAGCTTGGTCGAGCAGGGTGAAGGGGGTGGCAACTTCTCTGGCCGTGAGAACGGTGCCGCGTAGTTCGTCGGGAGGCTCGTTGGAAGTAAGAGAGCATGCGGCCAAGACCATGACCAGTACAGCGGCCGTATTGCCAAGAAACTTGGCGCGGGCCAATGCCGTACCTGTCCACCTCATCACACTAACCTCCGCCATCAGCCGATTCTTGGCTTATATCAACATCGTGCCGGCCAATGGTCAGCACAATATTAGAGATGACCTACTGGGGCTCTCCGATTGCGCGCTCTGCGATGTATGCTCCAGCCGGCACACCGATCAGCAGGACCGTACCAAGAATGATTACGCCGAGCTCACCGTGCATTTTGGCTTCTAGAACCATGAATACAACGCCAAGTCCGCCTGCGAAGAAAATGATGACCGCCATTGCCAACAACGGCACCAGTATTGCAAGAACCATCTTATTCATTTGAAACTGTCCTCCAGCGTAGGCCCATCCAGCCTGAGGTCGGGACCGTAGTGCGCTTCGGCCTCGGCTTTTCGTTGGGCCTCTTCTATGTTATACCACTTGAAAAATGCCACTATCATTAACGTCAGGAACAGCATACCACTGCCGACCTTCATTATGATGGCCCCGATCTGTTGATCCACGAGAGGAGACATCTCCCATATCCGTGGAGCATTGATATAGAAATCATAAATCGGTTGGTTGGCAAAGGTAATCATACCAAATACGATGATCTGCGCCACCGACATAGCGAACAAGTACCCCATCTGGAACGGGTAGTTAAGCCTTGGCAATTCCGGCAACATACTGGTCAGCGGCCACCACACGAGCATCGCGGTGGCAATCATAATCATGTGCTCGAAGGCGTGTACCCCTTCAATTGTCAAAGACGAGTTGTATAGGGCAGGGATGTGCCACAGTGCGAATACCATGTTAAAGGTGCCGAATGCGACCAGGGGATTAGTTAAGATCCGCGCCGTCCGAAATGCCCAGTTAGGTCTGAGCAGCGGCCGAAGCAGCCAATCAGGCGTACCGAGAATGAGAAGGGGTGGCGCGATTAGAGTCACGAGCAGGTGCTGCAGCATGTGCATGCTGAACAGGAAATTCTCCCCCAGAACGTGAATCGGGGAAGTAAAAGCGAAGAAAAGGATTACGACACCGGCGGTGAATGTGGCGATCTGCCGTGGCTCAATGCTGTCGGCCAATCGGTAACGCTCACGAAGAGGTCCAATGCCAATCAGGTAGATGCCTTGAAGCAGCGCAATGGCCAGCAGCGAGCCTGCGTGACCCTCCCACTGGAACCATAGTGAACTGGCCAGTTCATTCACTGGAATCTTCTATAAACAGCCCAATGTTGGAAGTCACTATCCGAAAAAGCTGAACAGAGTCATCAGGGCCAGTGTTACACCTGCGGCAGTTACCAAGCCAGCCACAAACATGGTGGAGAAGATGCGATCATCAAACTTCAGGTGCATGTAGTACATACAGACTAGTATGAACTTTGCACCCGACAGCAGTACAAGAATCGGAATGATGCCCCAGCCGACGAACTCGAGGTAGAATACTCCAACCTCGATAGCCGTCAGGATGCTCAAGATCATAGCAACTTTGAAGTAAGTACCAGGCGTCGGATGCGACTCCTCGTGCTGTAGGGCTTGCGTTTCCTGAGTCATTCCATTCTCCACAAGTTCTTGTACGTTGGGTTTGTCGTAGTCTCTGACCCTGCCGATTTAGGCAAAGCCAGGGAACACTCCAAATAGGTAAACCACAGTGAAAATTATTATCCAGACGATGTCAACAAAGTGCCAGTACAGGGCAGCCAGATCCAGGTCCAGGTTTCTTTCTGGTGTCACCATGCCCTTCTTAAAGGACAGGAAGAACATTGTTAGCAGCCATATCACGCCTATGGTTACGTGGGCACCGTGGAAGCCCGTCAAGGTGAAGAAGGTAGAACCGAATAGGTTCGTCTTAGGAGTCAGGCCTACCTGCTTTTCAACCTCGTCATGACCTGTGGCTTCGCAGCCTACGGTCTTGTCGTTCCTTACGGACAGCTCCACGATAGACAACTCGCCAATTGGGGCGTGGCAGTCGACTACAACTTCGTGGTTGGCAAATACCCTGAACTCAAAGACCTGGAACGCCAGGAAGGTCATTCCCATAATGGCAGTTGATGCCAGCCAGACCCTGAAGGTCTTCATGCGGTTGCGACGTAGGGCCGAGTATGCCAGCACCATGCTCATGCTGCTCATGAGAAGCACAAAGGTGCTAACCGATGTTGTAGGAATGCTGAAGACATCTATAGGAAGAGGGCCCTCAAGACTCCGGTTTTTGTATACCAGGTATGTTGCTATCAAAGAGCCGAAGAACATGCAGTCCGACCCCAGGAATGCCCACATGAGCATCTTCCTGTGATTCAGGCCTGTAGTAGTAGCCTCGTGTTCTCCATGATCTGCAGTTGCTTGTGCCACGTATCAGCCTCCGTCAGTTGGCCGCTGACTCATATTATTCAGGATTATTCAGGTTCGTTTACAGGTTCAAAAGCCCAGGCGTATACGCCAATTACCCCGATTAGCAAACCGACTGAGGCTACTATGAAGTTGCCAGAGTTGAAGACCAGACCGTACGCCGAAATAATTAGGCCTATGGACACGATCAATGGCCAGTAGGACGGCTGGGGCATATGAATGGAATGCTCCTCTTCGTCGGATCCGCCGCCTACGGGAACGCCGTGCTGTACCTTTCCGCGTTTTTCTGCCCACCATGCGTCCCTGTCGTACACAGTAGGAATAACTTCAAAGTTGTATTCAGGAGGAGGGGACGCGATGGACCACTCCAGTGTTCGGCCATCCCAAGGATCGGCCTCCGCGGTCTCGCCGCTTCTCCAGCTAGTAACGATGTTAATGATGAAGATCAGGAAGGAGGTGCCTAGCACCAGAACGCCCACCGTGGACACGCCGTTCCAAAAATCCCAACCCATATTGGAGTCGTATGTGTAAATTCTTCTCGGCATGCCGTCCAAGCCCAGGAAGTGCATGGGGAAGAAGGCCATATTCATACCGATAAACATTACCCAGAAATTGACTTTGGCCATCATCTCGTTGTACATGCGCCCCGTGATCTTGGGGAACCAGTAGTAGATGCCGCCTATGATCGCCACGATCGCGCCGCCGAACAGCACGTAGTGAATGTGAGCAACGATGAAATAAGTGTCCTGTTGTTGCGCGTCAGACGAGGCAGCTGCGTGCATCACCCCACTGAGACCGCCTATGGTGAATAAGGCAATAAACCCTACGGCAAACAGCATGGGCGCCTTGAAGTCCACCGACCCACCCCAGATGGTAGCCATCCAGTTGAATACCTTGATGCCCGTAGGCACCGCAATCGCCATCGTAGTAATTACGAACACGGAGGTAGGTATAGGGCCTAGGCCAACGGTGAACATGTGATGGCTCCAAACCATCCAGCCCATAAAAGCGATGATTGCGCCAGCCAGTACTACCGTCCCGTAGCCGAACAGAGGCTTCTTGGAGAAGGTAGGAATTATCTCTGACACGATGCCCATCGCGGGAAGTATCAGTATATACACCTCAGGATGTCCGAACACCCAGAAGAGATGCTGCCAGAGAACTGGGTCTCCGCCAGCGGCTACATTGAAGAAGTTCATGCCGAAGGTGCGGTCCATGTACAACTCAATTAGGGCGACCGTGATGACCGGGAAGGCCAGCACTAGAAGAATCGCAGTGATAAAGGTCATCCAGGTGAACAGAGGCAGCCTCATGAAGGACATGCCTGGAGCCCGCATGTTAATTATCGTGACGACGAAGTTAAATGCTGCAGCCAGTGAGGCCACACCAAGAACCTGTAGGGATATTATCCAAAAATCGATGCCATGACCGGGGTTTTGCTCGATGCTGGTCAAAGGCGCGTAGCCGAACCAGCCAGCGTTAGTGGCTCCCCCCAGGAACCAGCTGGAATTCAGAAGTATTGCGCCGCCCAGGAATGTCCAGTAGCTGAAGGCGTTCAACCTGGGGAAGGCGACGTCACGGGCACCAATCTGCAACGGGATCACGAAGTTGAAGAACGCTGCGCTTAGAGGCATCACAGCCAGGAAGATCATGGTCGTCCCGTGCATGGTGAATAGCTGGTTAAATACCTCTGGACTGACGATATCCTGGTTGGAACTGGTCAGCTGAATGCGCATCAACAGCGCCTCCAGGCCACCAATAATAAACAGGACGAAGGCCGTCACTCCGTAGAGGACACCGATCTTCTTATGGTCGATCGTGGTAATCCAAGACCACACCCCTGTCGGGTAAGTGGGCCGGGGTATCGCGAACGGAACTGTACTCATCCCTTCCTCCGTGCTGTTCCTGACATTTACTAAGTTGAGATTCGCTGTTACTTCAGGGTCATGAGATAGGCGACGAGGGCGTCAACATCACTCTCATCAAGGGCAAATTCGGGTTTGTTGTATGCGTCTGCTTCCCTGGACATGATGTTTCCCGGCTTAATCTCGTCTGGGTCGGTTAGCCATCTCTTCAGATTCTCCTGAAGCATGGCGTCATTAACTACGAAGCTGCCTTCTTCGGCGTTTGGTAGCAGTCCTACCAGGTTAAGCCGACTGGCTACGTGGGACAGGTTCGGGCCTATTCCGCTGCCACGGCCAGTGGAGTGGCAGAAGATGCAGTTGGCGCTGCGGAACTGGTCCTTGCCTGCCAGGGCTAGTGGGTCAACCGTTTCAGCGGCAGGTGCGGCCTGTTCTTGAAGCCAAGCGTCAAAGTCCGTCCTAGATTCAACAATTACTTTGAAGCGCATATTAGCGTGGGATACGCCACAGAATTCGGCGCACTGCCC
>CAUZQF010000065.1:0-10408 GCA_963581905.1 Dehalococcoidia bacterium | reverse complement strand
CTGCGGTGTGCATCACCTCATCGGCGACCCGCACCTTTAGCATTACCTGCGAACTGATGTCAGCGGGACGACCGTTGCCCTCGCGCTTCTCTACCATGGAGACGAAGTCCACCAGAGTGAAGGGCGCCGTGTAGCCGGGCATCAGCCGGCGAACCAGCAGCTCAAAAGAAGCCTCCGCGCCTTCGTACTGGAAGCCCTTGCTCTCCTGAAGCTTGATGTGCTCGAGCAGTTCCCTGGCCTGCGACTTGGAAAGGTCGATGTCCAGGCCCAACTCTTCTACCTTCCACAGGATGTTGCCGCGTCCGGATAGCTCGGAGATTAGCACGCGCTTTTCGTTGCCCAGGTTCTGCGGTGGAACGTGCTGGTAGCTGTGCTCGACCTTGGCCACTGCGGCAGCATGCAAGCCTTGGGTCCCTCTGGCGGGTCAGGCAACGGATTACGCACATCCAACCCGACAGGGGAAGTTACCTGACATTTTGAGCCCTCTGCCCTCTGCCCTCGCCCGTCAAGCCCTGCATTTTGCAGCGAGCGCCGATTTTGCATAATTCATTTTGCGCGCACGTGGAGGCGCTAGCCAGCACCTCGGCGCAGGCACGACCCAGCCCCTTGCTGGCGCCCCCGACTGCGACGACCTTGTCCTTAAGGTTAAAATCCATTTTTTTCAACCCCTTTCAAGTATTAAGAATCAAGAAATCTAACGTACCTGAGGTATAACGTCCTGCGCCAGCCAAACCATGCGCACCAACGTCTCGGAAAGGTCTTCGCTGTTTGTGTCGAATATAAGCTGGCCGACGCCAATTTTGCTACATGACTATATCACTTTTCAAAGGAAGCCTCGGCGCTATCCGCCGTCTCAACCCGAATCTTGGGCACGCATGCCCTTCAATTGACAGGTAAAGGACAGAGCTATAGGATTCTCCCCAAGATAGAATCTTTGCCGCCTCCGTGTGGAAATGATAAATAGAGAAGAGGACAATTATGGAAAGCGTAAGATTAATGATCCTGAAACTTGTTCCGCTAATGGCCTTGATTGTCGCATTAGTACTGGTGGCCTGTAGCAGTGCCCCGGCGGCACCTCAGGTCATTGAGAAGGAAGTAATCAAAGAGGTAATCAAAGAGGTAGTCAAAGAGGTACCTGTTGAGGTACCTGTTGACAGGGTGGTGGAGAAGGTTGTTATCAGAGAAGTTCTGATACAGCCGAAGGCCACACCTGAGCCAATTAAGATGGATCTGAGCAAGGTTGGCTGGTTGATGAAGGCGAGCGAGTCCAACATTAAGCGCGGAGGCGTTGTCAGGACCGCAGGTCCAGTTGAGATGGCCCACTGGGATTTGCACCAGGGCGCACCCGCATACACCGGGATCACCAACATATACAACAACCTGACGTACCGGAACGTGGGGGATGGACAACGAGATATCGTACCGGACCTCGCCACGAGCTGGGAGGTTTCGAACGACGGACTAGCCTATATCTTCACGCTGAGGGAGGGAGTCAAGTGGCATGACGGTGTGGAGTTCACTGCACTTGATGTCCTTGGCACTTTCAACCGAATCCTTGATCCACCAGAAGGAGTTATCACCGGCTCTATCAGGCAGAGTTTTGAGCCTATCGAAGAAGTCAGGTTGCTCGACACCTACAAGATCGCGTTCGATCTCAAGCGGCCCACACCATGGTTCATAAACGTGCTCGGTGCTGCTCCGCACTTCGGCTATCCAGTGATTTATCCTAAGCACTTCCTGGATGCCAACGACCAGAATGTACGAGAGAACCTGTCCCCTGGAACCGGCGCATTTGTGTTTAAAGAGCGAATTCCGGGCGAGTACATCGAATTGGAAGCAAATATCGATTACTGGAACCCCGACCTTCCATACGTCGATGGCATCAAAGCAATTCACATACCTGTATGGGCAAACAGGGGTGCAGCGGTTCTAACAGGTATAGTTGACTTCACGTGGAATGGGAACCAGGAAACGTGGAATCTCGCAATGGCACAGCCCGACAAGTTCCATGGCAGCAATCCTCCAGTAAATGGCACAGCTCCTTTGTGGACGAATAATTCGAGGGCGCCTTTCGATGATGTCCGTGTCCGCCGAGCTATCAACCTGGGCCTCGATAAGAAATTCGACCTTGAAGTTGCGAGCGCAATTGCTCTCCCGCAATACAAGGCACGCTGGATAACCAGGGCCGTACCCGGTCACATGACCGACGAAGAGATACTGACTCTACCGGGGTGGCGAGAAGATGAGGCCGGTAGAAAGGCAGATATAGCAGAAGCCAAGCGTCTGATGGCTGAAGCCGGCTACCCTGATGGGTTCCATATTAAGGCGGTGGGGAATAATACCCCCGCCGGTGGCGAGGTGCGCGGAGTCGCATGGCTACAGCAGGCCGAGGACATCCTTGGCATCACTTCAGATCTTGAGATTATAGAAAGAGGTTTGGAAGGTGAGATACTCGTAGGCGGGGAGTGGGACGTCGCTTTCCTTACCGGCACAGGGTCTGATGTCGCAGACCCAACGGCGCAGTGGAACGGTATTTTCAGGTGCGGCGCCGATGGGAACTATTATAAGTACTGTAATCCGGAGTTCGACATACTTCTAGATAATTTGCTTGTGGAATTCGATGCGGCGGAACGTGTAAAACTGCTGCGCCAGGCGATGGACATGTTGGATGAAAATCCCCCTGGCTACATGGTTAACGGACAGAGCGGATTGCCCATGGGCGGCATACACGTGAAGGGACTAAGGCTGGAGGACCTCGGGGGTTATCCTTGGGGGCGCTATGAGACCGTCTGGCTGGACTATTAGAGGCTAACTGATCTGAGTTCATAGATTACAGCGAGGGAGCAGAGGGGCGGATATGCTCTTTGCTCCTTTCGCTGATAGTTCGTTGTTAGGGAGTGTCCTCCCGGCAATGCCGTTTTTCAGTGCGTATTATCCAGCGGATGCGCCCGATGGCTCTTTTGGTATTGGCTGTCACTGGCATCACCATACCCCCCCAAATGCGATTTTAAAGGTTGACAGTATGATGGGACGCTATCTAATGCAGAGGCTGCTGCTGGCGATTCCGACGGTATTCGGAGTCACGGTATTGATATTCGTGGCCATGCGGGTAATTCCAGGTGACCCCCTGAGATCGATAATCGGCGAAGGACAAATTTACGTACTTACCGATGAAGAATTAAACGCCGTCAAAGCCTCTCTGGGATATGACAAGCCGCTAGTAATACAGTATCTGGTCTGGATGGGAGATGTGGCCAAGGGAGACCTGGGATACTCCTTCTGGCAGCGGGACCGGTCCATAGCCGATATGGTGATCAGGCGAGGACCTATAACCCTCCAGATATCGATCATGTCGTTATTATTAGCGTGGTTAATTGGCCTCCCTGCCGGAATTGTGACTGCCATGTGGCGTAACACGCCGCTGGACTACGTCGTCCGCAGTCTTGTAACTCTGCTCATGGCTATACCCAACTTCTGGCTCGGACTCGCCATGATTCTCGTGACGATACTAATTTGGAATTGGCGGCCCCCTATGGAGCTAGTCAGTCTATGGGAATCCCCCTGGAAAAACTTGCAGATGACTATCGGGCCTGCCATCGCGATGGGTGTAGGGTTCGGGGCCATCATTGCAAGGATGATTCGATCCAGCATGCTGGAAGTGCTGAGGGAGGATTACGTTCGAACTGCGTATGCCAAGGGCCTCCCGAGTTCGACCATTATAGTAAGGCATGCGTTGCGAAACGCATTACTACCTACTATCACACTTTCTGGCCTATATCTGGGTGCAACTCTTGGTGGCGCGGTAGCTGTAGAGCGGGCGTTTTCAGTGCCCGGTCTGGGATACAGCCTGATCTACGCGGTTCAGGCACGTGATTGGACTGTTATTCAGAGCCTCGTGCTGCTCTTCGCGGTAGCCTACGTAATAATCAATCTCGTCGTAGATATTATTTATGGTTTTATTGATCCTCGGATCAGGTATTAACAGGCCGGGCGGCTTGTGATGGGAAGGGCGGTCAGTCAACGATGACGGAAAGGAACATCGGCCAGGCACGGCGTACTCTGATTGCAGTGCTTGCCGCAGGAATGTCTCCATTCCACAAAGTATTAGGATTCATGCGCTCCTCGCTGCTGGGAACTGTTGCGATGGTGCTGTTCATTGGTATAGTGTGCGTAGGCCTGTTTCCTCAACTGGTGGCACCTTATGACCCGGACCAGCTGTTCTACACGTACCTAAAGAAGCCCCCTTCAATCGAGCACTGGCTGGGCACGGACTTTATTGCCAGGGATAACCTTTCCCGAATTATCTATGGAACGCGCATTACCTTACTGGTAGCCTTTGTTTCCGTGTTCATCGGGGATGTACTGGGATTTAGCTGGGGAGTGATGACAGGGTATCTGGGCAAGAGGTTCGACCTTTTGACTCAACGTGTGCTGGATATGTTTCTTGCGTTCCCCACGATAATTCTCGCCCTGTTGCTTCTAGCTGCGCTCGGTGCCGGCCTGTATACAATCATACTTGCGATCGCTGTGATCAGGATTCCAGGCACGGCGAGGATAATCAGGTCGGTGGCCCTCACGGTCAAATCAGCCCAATACGTTGAGGCCGCTGAGGCAATCGGCGCTTCACGATTGCGGGTCATGGCTCGTCACGTTGCACCACAATGCTTCGCGCCCCTTTTTGTCGTAGCAAGCGCCGGACTTGGCGCAGCCATATTCACTGAGGCTGCCTTGAGCTTCTTGGGCATGGGAGTACCTCCCCCTACACCAACATGGGGAAATATGTTGGGCGGCGTACTCAATGAGCTGTTCCGGCCTCCCTGGTGGCTAGTTATATTCCCTGGGATGGCCATCACCATCACCATCCTAGCGTTTAACCTCCTGGGTGACGCCCTGCGGGACTATCTCGACCCCAGGCTAAGAGGGCGGCTTGACTAAGAAAGCTATTGACGTAGTTAGTATTATTGGAACGTTTCAGCTTACCAGCGGCTTCACTTCCTGGGCCAGCCAGGCCATACGGTCGAGGGTCTCGGCAAGGTCGTCGCTACGGGTGTCGAAAATGAGGTGGTCCACGCCAATTCTGGAGTAGACCGCGGTATCTTGGACTCACCTGGCTCATGATTCACCCCCCCCCATCACGGTCACCCCCGTCTTCCACCCGCGCGGACAGAGCGTGGCCGATTACATACCCCCGAACAACACTCGACGTAGTGCGGCATCACCTCGGCAGAGAACCGCTCCATGGAGCGCATCGCCTGCTCGTGCGTGAGGTCGCCCCACTGAAATGAGCAGACCAGGTAGTTGGCGCTGGTCTAAACACCGATTTGTCCAATCCTATACAAAGGCTGAGTATGCCGAAATTGGAATATTGGGTTTGGTGTGAGCCTTCCTCCCCAATATTAAGTCGAAAAGCTTGTTGTTCTGTGGCGCGGCGCGAATGCGTCCGGTTTTTACGCCGCCGGGCAATCAGCAGGAAGAGTCGATTATGGCAGCACAGCGAATTACTCTGGACTCTCGGTCGAACGCATATCATTCACCTAGTGGGCAGCTTTGCGGGCAGGAGGGCTTCCCAGGGCACTGAACTACCTTGGCGTGGTGATCGGTGTGGCGGGAATCCTCACGGTTGTCCCGGCTCTCGAGGTGCTAGGGGCCGTTTTTGGGCTGGGTCTCATCGTGTGGTTCGTATGGCTGGGGATCGTCGTTTTGCGCGCGGCGATCCTAACACTCAAGAAGGCATCGGAGGAAATGGATGGTACCACCGAAAGCGCGAGGCCTGAGTTGATACGCAGACTTGCATCTTTGCTTCTGTCCGTCTTCGGAATTTCGAGTTTCGCTGATAAAGTAGACATCATTATTCCCATTCCGCCAGATAGCGACCGATATTCCGTGAGGGGATATCATCCTCCAGATGAGCTCAGCAAGTCGATTTCCAGTCAATCTACGATCCCCGTCACCCTCAACACGCTTCAGAAGATTCGATCAACTAGGGACTTGCGTGGATTGAACCGCCAAGAGCGGTTAGCGGAAATAAAGGACAGCATGAGTGTTACAGACCAGAAAAACTATCTCATCAATGGTATGGATGTACTACTAGTTGACGATGTGGTGACCTATGGAACACATTTCAAAGAAGCTCGTGACAAGCTTTTAATGGCAGGTGCGAGAGCCGTTTATGGGGCTGTATTGGCTACTGACCACAATAACATCTCTCCGCTCAACGGGTAAAATCATAATTGGTTGTCCGAGCGAGCTAGCTCGCCCGGATCAGGTGAAGCCAAGCTTTCAGTGTGCAATGGGTCTTCGCCTCGTGTATTTCCCTTTCACCCATGCATCATATGTCCTTGGCAGCCCGAGGTTAGAGGCCTCTTTAGCTAGACGCTGGCCTCCCTTTAAGCTACCTAAGAGAAAACAGCAGTTTGCCGCATTATCCATTGCCTCTGCATGGTCAGGTCGATCCTCCAGTGTTCTTCTGAACATTTCCAACGCCTCGCCCGGATTGCCCAAGTTCATCTGTACATATGACTCGGGGTCGACCTACATCTTTGAGCGCAACGTCGGTGGAACTGACCAATGGGGCCAGGCGGCGAAGCTCACCGCGAGCGATGGCAACCGTCTTGATTGAATTCTCACACAATCGGAGGGAGGTGATTCCCTTCATCGTGTGCGATGGAGTTGAGGGCGCCATGAAGACTTCGCAGGTTAAATTCATGATCGATCAGGGCTGGCTAACGAAAGAAAATGTATTGCATTGGGATGAAGTTGACACAGTCAACGCTTGAGAATCAGCGTAGCAAGCATATCGCCAAATGAGATAGGCACCTCACTTGACCTGCCCCGTAAATATGTACCAGTTGTTATGTTAGTGTGGCAAGCTCAAGAGCAGGTTGACCTACCAGGACAGTCTCAGGTACTGGTGGCCTATAGCCGAGTGAGCTGTGTGGCCTGACCTGGTTGTAATGTTGCCTCCATCGCTCGGTTAGCACTTCAACCTCCTTCAGGGTGTAGAAGAGCTCTCTATTGAGCAGTTCATCTCTGAGCTTGGCATTGAAGCTTTCGATGTACCCGTTCTCCCAGGGACTGCCAGGCGCGATGTAAAGGGTCTTGGCTCCGACACGTCCAAACCATCTCCTGACTGCCTTAGCGGTGAACTCAGGGCCGTTATCCGATCGGATATGTTCCGGTACTCCTTTGGCCACGAACAGCTCCGACAGGCACTGGAGTACATCGTCCGATCTGAAATGTCTTCCAGCCCTTATTGCCAAACACTCCCTGGTGTACTCTTCGATCACAGTGAGCATTCTTACCGCCCTTCCATCATGGGTCCTGGTTAATACGAAGTCATAGGCCCAGACGTGATTGCGATGAGTAAGCCTCAGCCTGATGCAGGAGCCGTCATTGAGCCACAGCCTTCCTCTCTTGGGTAGCGGTAACTTCAACGTCCAGCGAAGTCCCGTCCTTGGATACGGCGAACGTTACAACGTCGTCCGGAAGGAGGGCGTGGACCATCTCGACGACATCTCTTGGACTTTCGACAGCTATGCCGTCCACTACCAGTATGATGTCTTTTTCCTGGGGCAGGCCGACTGCCGGACCGCCATCTACGACGCTGATTATTAGCGCCCCTCCAGTCACGCCGTTATCCTCAGGCACGGGTGCCAGCGTAATTCCAATAAAGGCCACGCCTTCGGTGACTTGGCCATCGGATTGGATTTCTTCAATTTCCCCGATGCCGTTCAGATGGTCGCTGGCGAGGGATGTCTCCGTATTGGACGTTACAAATCCAACCGTAGCCAATATACCTGCCAATACGATTACCCCTGGGATCCATCTCTTCATTGTCAAAACCTCCGCCGCCTTCGTCTCTATATATTACTGGGTGCTGGCAGTAAATCACCGGCCGTGACGCGCTCATGACCCATGTATTACCAGTGCCCTGATAATGGCTGCCTATAAAAATAACGTGAAAGGACGGCATCTGGTTGGTGCTTTTACCACCACATCAACATCAACCCTAACCAGACGCCGCCCCCAGGTGCCGACCAATGAAGGGGAACTTCATCATTCAATACGCGGTCATCAGGAGTGCGGATCTGTTCGCGAATTTGGTTGGGGAGAAACAAAAGGCAGGCTAAGCCGTCCGGTGCCGTGCGCGATGACCTAAAGCCAGGCCAGAGTCTACGAGTCGGAGGTGCTTTTGAAGGCCAGAGGTTTTTCGGCGACTGTGCCGTTTGCCAGTATATAGAAGGCCTTAACGACGGGTTCGTCCGGAACTTTTAGAGAGACCAGGACGTAATAAATGTCCTCTCCCGCCCAGCCGCTCTTCTGCGCCATGTTGATATCCGTTTCCGAAAGGTTGGTCGGGCCGTTGGGGTGCGAGTGGTAGAACGCCAGCAACTCTCTGCCGTGCTCTCGAGACTCCCGCGTGACATTCAGGTGCTGTTGCGGGTCCATCAGGTACCGACGGGGATTGGTCGATGTATTGGTGATGGGGTAAAAATGCGTCGCCGAGTCGTCATTGCCGGCGAGTATTCCACAGCACTCATTGGGACTGGCTTGCCGGGCGTGTTCAATGAGTTTTTGCTTATGTTCCCTGGTAATTGTTAGCATTTCCCATGTGTAAATCGGCGAATGAAAAACAGGCTGATCTCTTTTCAGGAGTGCTTCTAGCGTTTACGACGAAACATGTCCAGAAACCGGTTCAGCAGTTGGCGCAAGGTTATTCTTTGTGGCCCTCTCAGGCGCTTCTCCGTGCACTCAACACAACTGCAAGTTGGCGGGTGATCGCTGTACCATCCTGCCCTACCCATTACACCGTCCTGCCTTCCAAGAATTAGGGAACTACTAAAGCGTCCCACTTAATTGAACGTTCAGCTTAGCACAAGGCTTGCTTTAGCGTTCTTTGATAGCTGGTGATCTCTGGGCATAGTTCGTTTGTACTTTGACAATAGCGAACATATATTCAAATATAGCTAAACGGGACGGACCCAATGGGTTCGTCCTTTTTTGTTGCCCCTTCCCTGTGCAGAGCATTCCGTATTCTAACTCGTTCTGGTAACTAACTAGAAGCAAGAGGTGTTCATGGCATTTTTCGATTCCAAGGTCTCCAAGTTCTTGTTGGATGACACCGGTGGTAGCCAGCGAGACATATCGGCCTTTATCACTGAGGTTCGCGGCCTTCCCGGTGCCAGGTTGCTCAACGAGGTTACGGCCCTGGGTGATAGCGGCGCTCGTTTCATTCCTGGTCTGGAGGATGTTGTCATATTGCTGGCGGGCCTGTTTGAGGACACTGCTACCTCGGGCCTCGACGCCATATTGGGTCCTCTGCGCACCCACACCTCGGCAGTCGACTTCGAATACGGCCCCGAGGGCTCTACGACGGGTGACGTCAAATACTCAGGTACGTGCTGGGTGGCCCAATACGACCTTCGCAGCCGCGTAGGTAGCCAGGTGGAGTGGGTGTGTGCCTTGCAGGTGGAGGGCACCGTCGCTCGTGGTGTCTTTTGACTGAACGGCTGGGCGCACATGGGCGTCATGAAAATTAGGCGTATCGCCCTGCCATCAGGCGGCTGGTGGGATATTCGAATCAGGCCTACTTGGTCTGACGCAGGCTGCTTTGGCGACGACGAGAGCAGCCTGGACCGTCAGCTGGTCGCCATTTCGGAGCGCTGGGCTTTTGACGAGCCAGTGTCTCTGGGAACCATTGCCTGCCGCGACGAAGACGACCTGGCAGCCGTTCTCACAGTCATCCAAGAAGACGTGTTGCCCTGGCTGGAGCAGGACTCGCCTGATGTGCTGTCCATGAGCCTTTTTCAAGCTATGGCCGTTGGCGAAGTACCCGAAGGCTTCTTCGAGATTCAGCTTATGGCTGCCACCGGCTGGAGTTGGCAGGCGCTTCAGAGCACACCCGCCGACGTTGTGATGAAGATGGCCCTATTCCTGGCGGTTTCCCATATCAGGGAGCAGGGCGGGACGCTGTAGTTCTCTGTCGACAAAAGGCCGGAGTCTACAGAACCGTCAAATACGCCCGCAATAAGAGGAGAGGCAAAAGATGACCAGTAAATTTTCAGATGAAAAACTGCGTAGCCTGAGGGCGAGAACCAGCGAATCGCTGCAAAGGTACTCCCGCAACAGGTTGGCAGTCAGCCAGTCGTCGATGGCACTGGGTTCACGGGAGCACGGACGGGGACAGTCTTTGAGCAGGTCTGATGGTAAACAGCTTGAGATCGATCAGAGTGGTCTTGCGCCCAAAGACGCTGGCCTGTCGGCGACGGGCGCCAAGATAGGTGACGATAGGCAAGTCCGGGCTGTGGCGAAAGAGCTCAAGCGACTGATTGTTGAGGACCGGCGTCGTGGACTGGGCGTTGGCGGGTAGGGACACCATTAATTCCGAGCAGATGAGAGGTGAATATGC
>CAUZQF010000064.1:0-10475 GCA_963581905.1 Dehalococcoidia bacterium | reverse complement strand
CGATCTGTTTGCTGTCGGGAGTCCACATGAACATGAACTGCTGGTTGCGTTGGACAGACGTTCCTGCGTCGAGGAATTTCACTGTTGGGTGGAAGTAATCGATGAATGCCCCATCATAGGTTATGGGCTTGATCTCATCGTCATAATCTCGTATCAGACCCACGTAATACTGCACGCTTAATTCGTAATGAACGAAGGCGAGTTTTTTGCCGTTGGGCGAGAGTTCGGGACTGCGATCGAGCGTAGCACCGAAGGTATCGAACACGTCCTCACTGCGTTGAGTTGAGATGTTGTACTCCACAAAGCCTTTGAAAGGTTCTGATGTTATTGCAGTGCGACCATCTGGCGACCATGTGAAGTTCTCTGAGTCTTGCAGTCGCGCGATGAGTTTGTATTTGCCGAGGTCGTCAACCTCCATCACGCGCCAGACATTCACGGGAGCGTTGTTGATCGTCTTTTGCTGGCGAAACGCCACTCGTCGCTTTTTCGCCGACCAGACTGGTGCCTGCGATGGGGTCAATGATTCTGCAATGAGGGTTTTTTCTGAGCCATCGGCGTTGATTGACCAGAGAATGCCATCAATATCTACGTAGGTCAGACTGCCATTAATGTCCAGGTCAGGTGGTTGCGCAGTCGGTGACGGCGTGGGCTTGGGCGTCGGCAACTCGGTTGGAACAGCCGTGGATTCAGGCAATGGCGTCGAGGTTAGGAAGGGGGTTGCTGTGGACGGTTTGACTGGTGCGGCGCTTGCGGGAACAGGCTCTGCTGTAGCCGTCGCCTCTGCTTCTGGTATCGATGTTGATGCTGGTGTGGGGCTAGGCTCGATTTCAGGAGTCAGCGTGGCGGTGGGCATATTCTTAGTTGCTGTCGGTATTACATCGGTTGGTAGGGCTGATGGCGATGATGTTTGTTTGGGCCTTGCCTGTGCCAAATGTGTCGCTGCAGGCGCTGTTGCCGTAGGAGTCGCGAAGGTGACAACTTCTACTTCTGGTGGAACAAAAGGCGCTGGGCTCTGGCAGGCGACCGCAACCAGCAGCAGTGCATAAGCCGCCAGAGAGGCCATTTTACGGGAGCGCATCAAAGATTAACCGTATCCACATTAAAGGGCTACACGCCTTCAGCGTCGGGCTAACATCGGGTCAGGAGTGTTTTTGAACCCAGTCCCAGAGAATGGGGGCTTTCTCATCCTGCCCAGGAATGGCGGGGTCGATTACGCAGCGGCAACTTCGTGTGTAGGAGCCGATAACCTGGAGGTCGCTGCGGCCGGAGTCCCACTTCCACGGCGAGCCATCTGCGGAGGAGAACACCTGCAAGGCAAGCTCTCTTGTGACAGGCACAGCCCTGTGGAATCTTGTGGAGTTGGCTGACCCGCCGAATACCCAGAACCGGTCCCACAGCGAGTCGTCGCTGAGCCCTCTCAGGATGTGGGCATTGGTGCCATAGCGCTTCATCTCGGCATCAGTAGGGCGCTGCGTTACATCCTTGAGGATGTCCTCGATCTCCAGGAAACCGACCAGGTAGAAGCCGTGCTCTTTTGCCGACTTCTTGTCTTCCTGTCTCGTTAGCCTAGCCAGAAAGAATATGAAATCGCCCGCCTCCATGCGTTTCAGTGACGCTGCACGGGGGCTTACCTCGCAGTTATCCCCGTAAGTGAAGGTTTCGAACTCCGGATCGAAGTGGGTCGGGAAGTCCCACAGGCGCTTTGGAATATAGTCTCTGATGGGCTTCTTTGAGTCGTAATACGACGTCAGTTGCCCGAAGCGGATGGCGTGGTCTCCGGGCAGATCCCTGTCCTCAGGTATGGTTATGAACTCAAAGGTGCCGTCGTCATATATAGGGCTGTCGAAGGAATGGCTGGCGTTGGCCCCGACGTTGGCCAGATAGATGCGTCCTCCGCTGGTCATGACTTGGCCACCGCCTCCAGTTGATTCAGAGCATCCTGAAGTTCTACCATAACCTCTTCCTCCTGAGGCTTTTCCAATGCCGACTGTAGAGCATTTTCGGCCTCGTTTCCGCCGATGCGGCCTAGTGCCCACGCTGCGTGACCTCTCACCAGGTCGCTGTCGGATTCCAGGGCCTTGCTGAGAGCGGGAACTGCAGCGGGGTCGCCTATGTTGCCCAGGGCTACGCAGACGTTTCGCTGAAGTCCTGCTCGTTTCGCCCGCTTGACCGGACTATTGCGGAACCGTTCGCGGAATCCTTCGTCGTCAAGCTCAAGCAGAGGTATCAGGTCCGGAGCGGAGAAGTCGTGCCGCTTTTGGAATGCCGGCTCCAGGCCCACCGCAGCTTTTCGGTTCACAGGGCAGACGTCCTGGCATATGTCGCAGCCAAAGACCCAGTCGCCTATCAGTGGACGCATGTCTTTGGGAATGGGACCGCGCAGCTCGATGGTCAGAAACGAGATGCATTTGCGGTTGTCCAGCACGTACGGAGCCACTATGGCGCCGGTGGGACAGGCATCGATGCAGAGGACGCAGCTTCCACACGTCTTCTTCAGAGGTTCATCAGGCGTCATTTCCAGGTCCGTGATTACTTGAGCCAGAAAGACCCAGGAGCCGTGGCTGGGCGTCAGAATATTAGTGTTCTTCCCGAACCAGCCAAGGCCAGCCCGTTCTGCGGCGGCGCGGTCGTTCATTGGGCCGTCGTCCACGAAGATGCGAGTGCGGATTGGCCTGCCCAGTCGCTCTTCCAATCCGTCGCAAAACTGGCGGAGCCGCTTCTTGATGACGTCGTGGTAGTCGTCGCCCCACGCGTAACGAGCAATCTTCCCGCTAAGTTTGTCCCCTGATGGCGGCGCGCCCGTGTTGTAGCTGATTGCCAGGGAGATCACGGATTGGGCTTCCTCCAGTAGGACCTGTGGCCGGTTGGCCCGTCTCACGCGCTCTTCCGTGTACCAGCGCAGGCCATCCATCATGCCATCCTGCACCCGTTTAAGGGCGGCTTGCTCATCCCTTAGGAACGGTTCTGCAGATGTTATGCCTACTAGATTGAAACCAAGCTCTTTCGCATAGGCCCGTACTGTGTTTTCGACTGTGTTTTCGAGAGGAGTCATGACAATCACATATCACTAAATCTAATCTAATAGCCTAGTTTTTTATTATATGACAAGATAACCATTATTCGGTCAGAGCCGTTGACCTACCCCCGTAGTAGGCCTATTATCAATAAAATGGATTCGAATGGATTCGCTGGTGTTTCAATTGACCCTATTGGAGGGACTCAATAAAGACGAAGGAAGTCTTCATAGGCCTCGAAATTCACGCCGGATGTTGCCGGAATTATGAGGACGTCCTTGCGCTGCCAGCAGTTCCCCGCCACAGAGAGCTCGAATTCAGCACTGCGTAGAATCGCTCCAACACAGAGCTATGTAGCTCGAGTCCTTGTGTAGTCTTTTTATCTGAGTTACTGTCAGGATAATAAGAGACTGATAATTGGTTAATTTCGGTCCCAATTGTTGGGTGCGATGAAGGCTATTTTACAATAGGCTTGGGTAGGACTAGAGGCGGAGATGGACTTGGAAATTAGATAGTGTTCGAAAATGACAGACCGTGACCTTGAAGTTAAAAATACGCTTTGATATAGTCCTTAAAATTTCAGCCAAAAAGGGGGCAAGATAATGGCAGCCCAGCTTAAAGAAATTCGACGAGCCTATGGATTTGACGAAGTTGCAATTGCGCCCGGTGAACTCACTGTAAATCCTGAGATGACCAGCACGGAATTTATAGTTGGCGACATTACTCTTTCAACCCCGATTTTGGCAGCCGCCATGGATGCGGTAGTTTCACCGCAATTCGCCAGCCACATGAGCGAACTAGGTGGCATAGCCGTAATGAACCTGGAAGGCATCCAGGCTCGTTACGAAAATACGGAAGATATATTGAATGAGGTTGTGACTACCCCACAAGAGGAAGTCACTGCTCTGCTACAAAAGCTTTACACGGAGCCAATCAAGGACCACTTGGTTGCGGCTAGAGTTGAAGAGATAAAGAAGAGCGGCGCCAAGTGCGCCGTTTCGATTACTCCTGCCAGTACGAAACGCTTTGCCCCTGTAGCGGCTGAAGCTGGTGCCGACATGATCGTTGTGCAGTCCACCGTGACAACAGCACGTCATATCTCCACGAGCCAAATAGGGCTTCGATTCCCTGAGCTGCTTGAGATGGTCAATGTCCCTGTGCTTGTGGGAAACTGCGTTGGCTTCGATGTCGCGCTTGAGCTTATGGAGACCGGCATACACGGTCTTCTTGTAGGAGTGGGACCTGGTGCCGCTTGCACCACACGAGAGGTCACCGGCGTCGGTGTTCCTCAGGTCACGGCTACTCTGGACTGCTCCTCGGCCCGCGATGAGTACTTCAAGCGAACTGGTCGCTACGTCCCTGTGATAACCGACGGCGGTATTCGTACAGGCGGCGACCTCTGCAAGTCCTTCGCCTGCGGTGCAGATGCCGTAATGCTGGGCTCTCCCCTGGCTCAGGCCAAAGAGGCTCCCGGCAAAGGCTACAACTGGGGCATGGCCAATCCACATCCTGCTCTGCCACGTGGCACGCGAGTGAATGTAGGTGTCAAGGGCACTCTCAAAGAGATACTGTTTGGGCCTACTTCAGTGACCGATGGCACGCAGAACCTTATCGGCGCGCTACGGATATGCATGGGAATGGTCGGCGCACAGACTATCCAGGAAATGCATAACGCTGAGATCATCATGGCTCCGTCTATCAAGACCGAGGGCAAGCACTACCAGCTCGGCTTCGAATAAACTTTTGTATAGAGGGCTGAGGGCCAGAACACAGCTGAATTAGATTATCGAATAAGGCAACCATATTGGTCGCCTTATTTTGTTTTAATGACCAGCACCCTTGTGAGTTCTAAGAGGTCGTCGGCATGGGAGACCTCAGCCGAAGGGAAAGCGGATTGCGCCAGTCGCTCCGCTTCGTCCATCTGCTCTGGTGATAGCTCAACCAGCATGCAGCCTCCTGGCTTTAGCTTGGCCGGGGCCTGTGCCAGCAGGCGACGCAGCACATCCAGGCCATCGGGACCTCCATCGAGGGCCTGCCTGGGCTCGTATCGGACGTCAATTGGCAGGCCGTTAATATCGCCAGTTGGTATATAAGGCGGGTTGGATACGATAATGTCGACGGCAAGGCTTACAGGCTCCAGCAGGTCTCCGAGGAATAGCATTACCCGGTCAGTGACCCCGTGGCGACGTGCGTTCTCATCAGCGACGTTGAGGGCTTCTTCAGACAGGTCGATCGCCTTCACGGTAGCGTTTGGCAGGTTATGAGTTAGGGCGATGGCAAGTGCGCCGCTGCCCGTACCCACGTCTGCGATTGTGACAGAATCCACCGACAGGCCATTCGCGAAATCCAGAGCCAAGTCCACCAGGAGTTCGGACTCTTGTCTAGGAATGAGAACGTGCTTGTTCACAGCGAAATCCAGGCTGTAGAACTCCCGATGTTGTGTGATGTACGCAAGAGGCTCCTCCGACGCCCTACGAGCAATCAGGGCTTCCAGAATGGTGGTCTCGTCTGGGGTGAGTAGGCGCTCTAGCTCTGCAAAAAACTGTTCCCGGCTAATGCCAAGTCCGTGGCGTACCAGGACTTCGGCTTCTAGATGGGGATTGTAGTCCGGTCCGGTGGGAAGTTCTTTCCTGGCGCGAAGAAGGTATTCTCTGAGTCTCATGCCTTGAGTTTTCTCTGCTAAAGCCAGCCGAGATTTATTGGCTGGCTTCCGTCAGCTTTTCGGCTTGGGCCTTGGCTTGAAGGGCTTCAACGAATTCGTTTATATCGCCGTCTAGGATACCCTCAAGGTTGAAACTAGAGTAGTTGATTCGGTGGTCTGTCACGCGGCTCTGAGGGAAATTGAACGTTCGAACCCTGTCCGAGCGGTCGCCAGTTCCGATCTGAGACTTGCGGTTTGCCGAGACTTCCTGCTGTTGCATCGCTATTTCGCGAGCTAAAAGGCGGGAACGCAACACTCCCATTGCCTTTGTTTTGTTCTTAAGTTGAGAGCGCTCGTCTTGACATTGCGCCGTAATGCCCGTAGGTATATGTATGATGCGGACCGCCGTCTCAACTTTTTGAACGTTTTGACCGCCGTGACCACCCGCACGAAATATATCGATGTGCAGCTCTTCAGGCTTGATATCGATGTCAATTTCTTCAGCTTCGGGGAGAACAGCAACCGTGGCGGCCGATGTGTGTATCCGACCGCTGGACTCGGTCGTAGGTATGCGCTGAACGCGATGGCCACCGCTTTCATACTTGAGGCGACTGTACGCACCGTCACCCTTTACTCCAAATATGATCTCTTTGAGCGCACCCAGGCCGGTCTCGTTCGCATCGATGACTTCGATCTTCCAACCCATGCGCTGGGCGTAGCGTAGGTACATGCGATAGAGGTCTGCCGCAAACAGGCCTGCCTCATCTCCACCAGCCCCGGCGCGTATCTCCATGATGACGTTCTTTTCGTCGTTGGGATCTTTGGGCACCAGCGCAACCTGAAGGTTTTCTTCAACCCTGGTCTTGCGCCCCTCAAGCTCGGCTACCTCTTCCTTGGCAAAGGCGAGCATGTCTACATCGCTTTCCTCATGGATAATCGATGTAGCCTCTTCAATCTGTTGCATTATGCCCCGAAGTTCGCGGGAGAGCTGTACGATATTGCGGAGCGTTGCCTGTTCCTTGGCCAGCGTCTGAACGCGCGTGAAATCAATCGACACTTCCGGGTCGGCCATCATCCTATCTATCTCATCGTACCGTTCCTCAATAGAGGTAAGTCTGTTTAGCATGGTCATAGTGGACTCGCTGGCTACCTTGTATAAATTTACTTGAGCAATGTTGTTGGAATTCAGTATAACAAACGCCTGAATTTATGTACCAGCGATTACTGTTGATTCAGGCAGATGCGTATTATTCGTCGATAGTCCGTGCGACTTCTGGGCTGAGTTCTGCCATCAACACGACCTGTTCTTCTCCGGTCTCCATATCCTTGAATCGGATTTTGCCCTCAGCCAGGTCTTCGTCGAGAGGAATGACAACGATCTTGAAGCCCTTTCTGGAGGCGTACCGTAGCTGCCGGGCCAGCCGGGCCTTTTCAAAGTATATTTCAGTGTCGATGCCGGCGGAACGTAGGTCGCTGGCCATCTCAATTGCCTTGCGGTAGATGGACTCATCTGGAGTGGCCACGAGTACAGGCGCAATTGTGGCGGGGCCTGTTTGTAGGATTTCGGCGCTAATTAACTGTGAAAACAGCCTACTAAGGCCAATGGATATGCCGACGCCTGGCAGGGCGCGGCCAATGAAATAGCTGGCAAGGTCATCGTAGCGTCCTCCAGAGCAGATGCTGCCTAGTTGCGGGTGGTCGGTCAGTCGCGTCTCATAGATGGTGCCGGTGTAGTAGTCCAGCCCACGAATGATGCCCAGGTCTACCTGAAGATTCGCGTCTGGAATGCCGAAAGACGCCGCGAACTCTACTAGGGTTGATAGCTCTGAGACGCCCTGCTCGAAGCGCTCTCCAATTCCCGTCATCGACTTAAGCAGCTTGAGAATGTCCTGGGAGGAGCCCTCGGCCTTCACCAGGCCCAGAATGCCCTCGACCTTTGACTCGTCGGCACCGTTTTCTTGGAGGTACTTCCGCACTGGACCTTCGCCCTGGCGGTCTACCTTGTCGGCCTCCCTGAGAATATCCGCAGTCTCACCTTCGCTGAAACCGAGATGCTCCAGGTAGCCGGTGAGAATCTTGCGATTGCTGATTCGAATGCAGAAGTTTCCAATATTTAGCCGGGTGAAGACGTCTGTGATGACCGCTGGAATTTCAGCGTCAGCCATCATTCCCAGTTCACCGTCGCCGACAATGTCGATATCGCATTGCGTGAATTCGCGGAATCGTCCGTGCTGAGGCCTTTCGCCGCGCCAGACCTTTTGAATCTGGTAACGCCGAAAGGGGAAGACCAGGTCGCCGTATCGCTGCGCGACGTATCTGGCGAGAGGCACGGTTAGGTCGAAGTGCAAAGAGTAATCGCGGGCGTCCTCGGCACTCTTAGGGTTGAGGCCCGTAAGCCTGTATATCTGGCGCTCGGTTTCGGAGCCGCCCTTGGCAGTAAGCACTTCGTTGCGCTCTACGGAAGACGTCTCGATGGGCGAAAATCCGTAGCGCTCGAAGGACGTTCGAATAGTATCCAGCATTCGCTGCTCTAGAATGTGTTCTGCCGGTGTCCACTCTGGAAAGCCGCTTATCGGGCCTACAGAGATCCGGTTTTTCTTGTCAGCACACATTTGTAGTTTTGGCTCCACTAATCTAATTGAATCGTTATCCGCCTAATTCAGCGCTCCGGCGGAAAGTTTGAAACTGGCTATGCATCTTAACACAGGCGCTCCTGCCTTAATGATAGGTTCTGCCATTGCGCGGGGAAACCGGTATTAAGGCACGTTTCCGTCTTATTAAAGGCATAGGCAATTGCTTGGGGATACGCCAAAATGCAAATTGATTGAGTTTGCATGCTCGGATATACTTGATAAGTGAGAGCCGCCTTCCGAAATACCCGGTGAGAGGACTATTTCTTGGAAACACTGCTGGCCAAAGCTAGAGAGTACATTCCCGAAGATAGAATTCCCATAATAGAGGAAGCCTACAAATTTGCGGCTCAAGCCCATGATGGGCAATTGCGGCGCTCCGGAGAGCCCTTCATTGAACATCCACTTCAGACCGCACTTTTTCTTGCCGACCTTCGATTAGACCCTAATGCCTTGGCGGCAGCACTTCTACATGACGTAGTCGAGGACTGCGATATCGATATGGAAGAAGTGGCAGCCAAGTTTGGGGACGAAGTTGCCGCCTTGGTGGACGGCGTCACCAAGCTGACCAAGACCGAGGCGCTGGCCCAAGAGCTCGGCGAGTTCGACCAGTCCGAGTCAGACGATGACCTGGCCAGGGCAGCCAGCATACGCAAAATGCTTGTTGCCATGGCTGAAGACATTCGAGTGGTGCTGATTAAGCTCGCTGACCGTCTTCATAACATGCGGACCTTAGGGGCAATGCCTGAGGCACGACGTCAGGCCATCGCCCAGGAAACCCTGGACATCTATGCTCCGCTGGCCCATAGATTGGGCATCTGGGAGGTTAAGTGGCAGCTAGAGGACCTGGCGTTCCAGCATATCAACCCTGAGGCGTACAATAGCATCTCGGGAATGCTCAGCTCGAAGAGGCAGGAGCGCGAGGACTACGTCGAGTCTATCCTGGAGACCCTTCAGCAAGACCTGGATGACGCTGGCATTGTCGCTGAAGTCACCGGACGCCCCAAACACATTTTCAGTATTCACAGGAAGATTCAGGCATATGCCAGGCAGAATCTTGGCGTTGACGATATCCACGATCTTTTCGCACTCCGAGTGCTCGTAAGCAAAGTGTCCGACTGCTATGCGGCCCTAGGCATCGTGCATTCAAGGTGGCGGCCGATGCCAGGCGCCTTCGACGACTATATCGCTAACCCCAAAGACAACCTGTACAAGTCTTTGCACACCAGCGTGCTTTGTGTGGACGCGCACCCCGTTGAGGTGCAGATTCGCACGCATGAGATGCACAGGGTCTCCGAATACGGGGTGGCCGCACACTGGCTGTATAAAGAAGGCAACACTACGGATGTAGATTTCGAAGAGAAGATGACCTGGCTGCGTCAGATACTGGACTGGCAGCGAGATGTCAGCGGCGCGGAGCAGTTCGTAGAGTCTTTCAAAACGGACATCTTCCAGAACCAGGTCTTTGTGTATACGCCCAAAGGCGATCTGAAGGAACTTCCCGCAGGTGCCACACCTCTGGATTTCGCTTATAGGATTCATACGGATGTCGGCCATCGCTGCATAGGTGGCAAGGTCAACGGTAAGCTGGTGCCGCTCACATATACACTAAAGAACGGCGACACCGTGGAGATCATGACCAGCAAGACAGTCCGCGGGCCCAGCCTGGACTGGCTTAACCCGAACCTCGGGCATGTAAATACGACGTCGGCCCGTTCCAAGATTCGCCAGTGGTTTAACCTGCAGGAACGACGAATCAATATCCAGCGAGGTCGCGATCTATTCCAGCGGCAGTTGCGCCGTCTTACTGTGTCGATTGCTGATAGCGATGTCGCTGCGCTAATGAAATTCGACAATACCGACGAATTCATGATCGCTCTGGGAAGCGGCGCTGTCACCGTTGCCCAGGTAGTTAACAAGCTATCGATTCAGGAAGTCGAGCCTGAGCACGAGGTGTTCTTATCAGTGCCGGTAAACAGCCCTGCCTCAGGCATAGAGGTACTGGGCGTCGGTGATCTGCTCACCCGCATGGCAAACTGCTGCTCGCCAATTAGCGGCGACGATATAATTGGGTATGTTACCCGCAGTCGGGGCGTAACTGTGCACCAGGTGAACTGCCATAACATCCGTTCCGAGCAAGAGACAGAGCGGCTAATTCCGGTAGGGTGGGGGAAGACTCAGACCCTTTAC
>CAUZQF010000063.1:0-10498 GCA_963581905.1 Dehalococcoidia bacterium | reverse complement strand
CCTTAATCCTGACGTGCTGGTGGTGGCGGGCGATCACGCTACCCCTGCGATCATGGCGGCCCACAGCTGGCACTCGGTTCCTATGATGATTAACTCGGCGCTGACGAAGGGCGATGGCGCGCCAGCCTTTCACGAGAGGGCCTGCTCCGCGGGTTCGCTTGGCAGGATACCTGCGACAGAGCTTATGTTGTTGGCGATGGCCCATGCCGGCAAGCTAGTGAAGTACGGTCCGTAGATAGAATTTGGCAAGAGTACTGTAGTTCTGTGAAAAGTAGCGAGATTTACATATGTACAAATCAACGTATGCATTTCATATTTAACAATATTACTGATTTGGCCTAATGACGAACAAAATTAAAGGCAATGATAATATGCCCATATGTATAATTGCAGGCAACTGGAAAATGAACACCTCTATTCAGGAGGCGGCTGAACTGGTTTCCGCCATGGCAGCACCTCTTGACGGCCATTCCGTCGTGGAGAGAGTCGTCTGTCCGCCATACCTGTCTCTGTCGACGGTGGCTGATCTGTTGAAGGACACCAGCGTCGCTGTCGGCGCTCAGAACATGCACTACGAAGCCAGCGGGGCCTTCACAGGCGAAATTTCGCCATCGATGTTGCAAGGCCTATGCCAGTACGTGATCCTGGGGCATTCGGAGCGTCGCCAGCTATTTGGCGAGACGGATGACCTGGTGAACCGAAAAGTTAAAGCGGCATTGGAACATGGCTTGCGTCCCATCGTTTGCGTGGGCGAGAGTTTGGAGCAGCGCGACTCCGGCGACGCCAACGCCTTCGTAGAGGTCCAGGTGCGAGCGGGACTTGAAGGCGTGGCCTTCACCAGCGACCTGGTGGTGGCCTACGAACCTGTGTGGGCGATTGGTACCGGCCGCGCGGCTACTCCGGAGTTGGCGCAGGAGATGCTTGGTCACATTCGAGGTGTGCTTTCGGCGCTGTATGGACAGGAATCTGCCAACGACGTGCCCCTGCTTTACGGAGGCAGCGTCAACGCATCTAACGTGGCTGATTACCTGGCTCAGACCGACCTGAACGGCGCGCTGGTGGGCGGTGCCAGCCTGAGCGCGGAATCCTTCGTGGACATTGTTCAGCGAGCCGCAGCCACAGTTGCCTAATTCCTCATGACTACGAAATTACTGGTAATCGTGGGGCCGACCGCCGTGGGAAAGACGGATATGGCCATTAATTTGGCCAACGCATTGAACGGCGAGATAGTGAATGCCGACAGCAGACAGCTGTACAGAGGCTTGGATATCGGCACGGCCAAGCCTACACCGGAACAGCAGGCTGCTGTGCCTCACCACCTGATAGACGTCGTTGATCCAGACGGCAAGTACAGCTTGGCCCACTTCGTCCCTCAGGCCAGTGAAGCTATTCGCAGTATTGCCCAGGACCGGGACCGCCTTCCCATAGTAGTGGGAGGCTCTGGGCAATACATATGGGCCTTGCTTGAAGGTTGGCAAGTCCCAGAAATAGAGCCGAACCTGGAAATCCGCAAGAAGTATGAGCTGCTGGCCGAGAGCAAGGGCAACGACAGTGTCTTCCGCGAACTGGAGAGGCTTGATCCCGCCGCCGCACGTAGCGTCGACTCCCAGAATGTCCGGCGCGTAATACGTGCGCTCGAAGTCTTCCACACCACCGGCGGCAGCCAAGACAGCGATAAAGGTACCAGGGGACCGCGCAAGATCCCACCAGACTTTGACGTAAAGATCATTGGGCTGACCATGATAAGAGCCGCACTGTACCAGCGCATAGACGATCGAATCGACATTATGATGGAGGCTGGCTGGCTGGATGAGGTCAAATCGCTGGCGGCGCAGGGCTATGGCCGTGACCTTCCTGCGATGTCCGGCCTGGGTTATGGAGAGCTGCACGAACATCTTGATAGCAAGTTATCCTTGGATGAAGCTGTTTTGAGCACCAGGTCTCGAACTCACAGGTTCGCTCGTAGGCAGTACACCTGGTTCAAGCCTGGCGACAACCGCATCAAGTGGTTCGACGTCTCGTCAGAATCGGTGGCCGAAGATGTGCTCGCCGAAGTTCGCCGCTGGCTGTCTAACTAGCAGGCGGCTGCGGTTTTTCGGCCTATGGGGTAGGGCAATAAAAATGCTAAAATTGGCTAACGCCCCATGAGCGGTTGTGTATAAATCGGAGGAACAGTTTGAATTTCACAAAGTTGCATGGTGCTGGGAACGACTACCTATACGTCGATGCTAGAAATCAGGAACGCGACTGGCCAGCCCTCTCTGTTGCCATGAGCGATCGGCATACAGGCGCTGGTTCAGACGGCATCATCCTGGTCTTGCCATCCGAAAAGGCCGACCTACGCATGCGAATGTTCAACGCCGACGGCTCGGAATCGGAGATGTGCGGCAACGGCATTCGCTGCTTCGTGAGGTTCGCTCTGGATGAGCAGATCATCCCTTATGGCGATTCGCTCGTGTCTGTCGAAACAGGGGCGGGCATTCTGAATGTGAACCCTATTCTGAAGAACGGCGAGATGGTTCGCGCTCGTGTGAGCATGGGTGAGCCTGTCCTGATTCCCTCCGACGTACCCGTGGATTTGCCGGGGCAAGACGTCATAATGGACCATCCCATTAGCGTGGAGGGCGGCGATTTCAAGCTGACCTTCGTATCTATGGGCAATCCTCACGCCATCGCGTTCATTGAGAAGCCGGTCGACGATGTGCGTCTCACCGAGGTGGGTCCGCTGGTGGAGCATCATCAGATTTTCCCCAACAGGGTCAACTTCGAGATAGCCAACGTGTTGGACAGAGGACGCATCAAGCTGCGGGTCTGGGAACGAGGTTCGGGCATAACCCTGGCCTGTGGGACCGGAGCATGCGCTACGGCAGTCGCCGCGAGGTTGCACGGCTACATAGAGGATAAGGTCGCGATTGAGCTCCCTGGCGGTGAGCTAACGGTGGAGTGGCCGGGACACGGACCTGTCATTTTGGAAGGGCCTGTGGCTAAGGTCTTCGAAGGCGAGTGGCCGGAGTAGCCACCCGCCAAATCCTCTTGATGATCTACTTCGCTTCCACCAGCGACAGCGTAAGAACCTGATACCCGTCAGCATTGGGATGAATGTCACCCTGCAGCATGTTGGTCCACGCGTTGGCATTTCCTGCCATGCCGCTAGACGGATCGGCGATCTTTGCTCCCGCCTGAGAAGCACTGCTGGTAATTATCTCATTTAGCTGGGCTATTATTTCGTTAGAAAAGTCTTCGAAGGGAATTCCCAAGCCGAAGTCAAAGGGGTTGTACATGGTCATGATGTAGAGCTCGGCGCCGTCGTCAAGCTCGCCCTTAAGTGTTGCCAAAATCCCCGAGAATGCGTTGCTGAAACCCTCCAACCCGGCGTCAATATGAGACTGACATGCGTCGCCTCTGGGTTCGAGTTGGCACTCCGCAGAGCCCAAATGGGTCACCAGGTCGTTGGCGCCTAGGTCCAGCGTCACCACGGAGACCCTGGTGGCGGGATCACCGTCCGAGTTTCGTCTGCGTATCTCTTCCAGCGCCTGTAGCTTGGCCCTGCTTGAAAGAGATGCTGCTTTCTCCTGACACGCCTAGATTGACCAGGCCCACGTCTTGGCCCGTTTCCTTTTCCAGGTAGGCATGGAATCTCGATACGTATCCCAGCTGGGGCCTGGCTACCCCTACATTGGCCGCTAGGGAGTCGCCCAGGGCCAGGTAGATGCTATCGCCGTTTTCCAAAAGACCGGCTGATCCTGGAGGGACCGAATTTGCTCCAGGAGGAACGGGAGCAACCTGAGCGCCGGCAGCTTGAACGGCCTCCAGCAGACTGCTAGTAGTCAGGGCGGACACGGAAGAGCCACCTCTTTGCACTCCCACGATGGTGACAAGACCAGGCTGCAGATCAAATCGTTGAATCTACACCCCGCCGGTATCACTCAGCACCTCATTAATGTCCAAACCCTGATCGATAAGGGGCTGGAGTTCATCTTTGACCACGCCCGGTACTGGCAGGAATGAGACCGACATATTGCGGGCCTCCAGCTCCACACGACCGTCTACAAATTCGACGAACACCTCACCAGAGAAAGGCACCGAAGGGGCGCTGCCCAGGCCTCCGCTGATTTCCAGCAGACCAGGGTTGATCTCCACCGATATGTCCCTTATAGGCGAAACGGAACCTGCTCGGTAGAGGAGAAGCGCAGACAGTTCGTCGTTGGTGATTTCCAAATAGAACGCAGAGGTTTCGGTAAGAGCAGACGCGATCTTATCCTCGACGGCTAGGCCTTCCGAGACGACCGCCGCCGTTAGTGGCTCTGCCTCGCCGGTTACGCCATTGAAGACGCTGAAGGCGGCAACAGCGGCAGGGACAACTACCAGAACGACTACTCCGCCCACAGCCAGAATAATGATCTTTGCAATACTCATTGACTCTCACTTTTCGGGGCGAATGACATTGGTTATATAGAGTTAACTGTCTTAGAGGATCTGTTCGAAAGCAAATTTGAGTGAAGCCTCCGCTCTTTACCTATTGCCCACCTTCCAGTAGAATTACGGCACTTTCGCTGGCACGAAATTTCCGTTGTGGATAGCCTGCGAATACTAGTGATTCGATACGTTTATTTTTGGAGAAGTTATGAAATTTGCCAGCCGTATAGACAGGGTGCCGCCGTACCTTTTTGTAGAGATCAGTCGCAAGATAGCGGCGAAGAGGGCCCAGGGCATCGAGGTCATAAGCTTTGGCATTGGCGACCCGGATATTCCAACACCCGACAACATTGTGGAGAAGCTTCGGGAAACGGCCCTGGATCCACCTAACCACCGTTACCCTGAGACCGATGGCCTTCCCGAATTCAGGCAGGAAGTCGCGGACTGGTATCAGCGCAGATTCGGCCTGTCCATCCATCCTGACAAAGAGACCCTGCCTCTAATCGGCGCAAAAGAGGGAATAGGCCACGCAGCCCTGTGCTTCATTGAGCCTGGTGATATCGCCCTGGTGCCTGACCCCGGGTACCCCGTCTACTCTGTGGGCACCTGGTTCGCCGGTGGAGAGTGCCACTGGATGCCTCTGCTCGAAGAGAACGGCTGGTTGCCCGACCTGGACGCTATTCCTGAAGAGGTCGCGCAGAAGGCCACGGTCATGTGGCTCAACTACCCGAACAATCCCACAGGCGCCATAGCTGACCTGGAATTCTTCAAGAAGGCTGTAGATTTCGGCCGAAAGTATGACGTTGCCATATTGCACGACGCATCCTATTCAGAGGTTGCATACGATGGCTACAGGCCCATTAGTTTCCTTCAAACGCCTGGTGCTATGGAGGTAGGGGCAGAGTTTCATTCGCTGTCCAAGAGCTACAACATGACCGGTTGGCGACTGGGTATGCTTGTGGGCAACGAAGAGATCATCAAGGCAATGATGGTGGTGAAGTCGAACATAGACTCCGGCGTTCCAAACGCTATTCAGTACATGGGCATTGAGGCGATGCGAATGTCGCAGGATGCAATAGATGACAGGAACGCTATTTATCAGCACAGGCGAGACCGTGTGGTGTCGGTGTTGCAAGAAATAGGTCTGGAGGCGATCCCGCCCAAGGCTAGCCTTTATGTGTGGACGCGAACGCCAGCTGGTTACTCATCTTCGGAGTTCACAGAGCTGCTCCTGGAGGAGTGCGACATAGTGGTAACTCCTGGCAACGGCTACGGCAAATACGGTGAGGGTTACATCAGGCTTTCGCTGACCATTAACAATGAGGACATGGAAAAGGGCCTGGCCAGACTAGAAAGTTGGAAGGTTCCTGCGCCTCGCTAAATTTTTGTATATATTGGCATCACCTAACAAATCGGACGTTTCCAGTACGCGCCAGAGGAGATAAATATTCCGAGAAAATTGATCTCAACACGCCCCCGAGCTGAACGAGCTTTTCTAGTAGGCGTCCAGTTAAAGGGGCGCCGTGGTATGTGGGCTGTCGAAGACTCCGTGCAGGAGTTGGCAGAGCTAGCCCGTAGCGCCAAGGCGTTCGTCGTTGGCACTATGATTCAGCGACTGGAGCGCCCAACGTCTGTGTACCTTGGCAAGGGCAAAATCGATGAGCTCCATGATCTGGTGAAGGAGAAGCGCGTCAACACGGTGATATTTGACGACGAGCTTACTCCGACCCAGCAGCGCAACGTTGAGAACGCTTTGGGTGGCGTGAAGGTGATTGATAGGTCCGCACTTATTCTGGACGTGTTTGCCCAAAGGGCTCGCACCAAAGAAGGGCGGCTGCAGGTGGAGCTGGCACAGCATCAGTACCTGTTGCCCAGGCTGGCCGGTCAATGGACACACCTGGAGCGGCTAGGTGGTGGAATCGGAACCAGAGGCCCCGGCGAGACTCAGATTGAGACGGACCGTCGGCTGGTGCGCCGACGCATTTTGAAGCTGAAGAAAGACCTGGATGATGTGAGGCGGCATCGTTCGCTATATCGGGCCAAACGCAAGGAATCACGCATTCCCATAGCCTCCCTGGTCGGCTACACGAACGCCGGCAAGAGCACGCTGCTCAATCGGCTCACCAATGCCGACGTCGCAGCAGAGGACCTGCTTTTCTCTACCCTGGATCCTGTAACTCGAAAGATTCAGACGCCAGAAGGGCGTGACGTTCTTCTCACCGACACTGTGGGGTTCATCCAGAAGCTGCCGCCCACAGTCGTCGCAGCTTTCAGGGCCACGCTGGAGGAAGTGGAGGAGTCTACGATAGTGATTCACGTTCTGGACATCACACATCCCAACGCCGCTGAGCAGTCCGAGGTCGTAGAGAAGATTCTGTCGGAGATGGGTCTTATGGACAGGCCGCGCATTCTGGTACTGAACAAGATCGATCTGCTGGAGCCGCTTGAGAGTCCAGAAGAGGGCTCCAAGGGGACTTCGGCGATACAGGATATGGTTGAAGGGCAAACCAGGGTTGTATTCACGTCGGCTGAGACTGGCGAGGGAATGGATACGCTCCGAACTGCAATTGATGATCTGCTGTCGGAACTAGAAGATGCTGATCAGTTGGGTGGCGCCGATTTGGCAGGAGCTTCTTTCCCAGATACAAACTAGGCAGGGTTCATCGCTATTCAAAAAGTGCAGGGATGGGGTCAATTCATAGCTAGGGCGTATGTTCGCACTATAATAGTTATGTAAACTCTAGCTTTAAAAAAAATAGAAGGCAGGTTGAAAAGAAAGCCTGCACGGACTGCCGAGTCTAATTGGCCTAAGAAGGTCTAAACAACAACTCGTATGATGCCAGACTGATGCAGTTCTTGTATGAGTTCGAAGCCAGCCTCTTTGTATTTGCCTTCCTGAAAAGACACTGAGCGAACATTTGATGTCCATCCAGGGTTATTGCTGGTCGACGTACTATCCGCACACTGGAATACGATTACCTTGTCCCCATACAAGGCGGACGAGGCACCCAATTGATAAAGCATCTGTTCCCGGTCACTTCGGCTTTTATCGTCGCTCTCTGAGGGAGCGTTTGGGACCGCAAAGACCAGTATTGCCGCAGCTGAGTTATGCATCTTCTCCGAAACGCTTGCTGGGACCGGCCTGCCGTCGGACTCAAGTACATCCGAGTACTCGTATGGAATATGAAAGCCTTCCAACGTGCTGACTACGAACTGGCTTGCTTCGGGGTCTCCCCAATGGCCTACGAAGACCTTGCCACCGTTATTTTTCGGGTAGTTCGTGGGATTTTTGGGTGGTTCATCACTCTTCTGGGCTGGTGGGTTTACTGGCTGAGGCTGAGGTACTGGGGCTTTGGTCCTGCCCAGGTCTACCCTAAGTATGCCGCCGCGCTCTTTGATGAACCCCACCAGGACGCCGTTCGCCTTAATAATCTCCAGGCATTCACTGGTAAGCTCAGCCTGGATTCCGAATTGGCGCTGCAACTTATTCTTCGAGAAGGTATCGTCCGGCAGATGTTCGCCGCTGTGCTCTTCGTAGAATCTGCTAAACGGCTCTGGCTCCATTGCCGCCTCAGAAAGGGCCTGCAAGCGCTCTTGGTCACGCGTAGGAGCCGCAATAGACGAGCCGCGTGCCGTCAGGCGGATGAAAGGATCTCTGTATCCGCCCTGAGTAAGCCCGTATTTGGCAGAGGAGTTCAGCACCGTAATGAAGGCGCTGCTCTTCGCCGTAGTGCCCATTACCGTGGCAAGCTTTTCTCGCTCAATCGAGCCACCGCCGTCAGAAGTACCTCTGGATCCCACAGCTTTGGCTACCTCCTGGGCAACTTCCAGTGTATCCGCGGGGTACGATCTTACTAGCCGCGTCCTCTTCCTGTTATCTTTAGTGTCCATTAACCTTCTTCAGAGGGATTGCAGAAAAAATGATACAAATGCCCGAACTTTTATTGAAAAGATTCTGAAACAAGTATAAAAACTGCGTCACGTCAATCAAGTGAAGCCCATGTTAGCATATATATCCGTGACAAAATAGCGGTGAATGGATTCTGAAAAGATTTTCTTGTTAATTTCACATTTTCAGGAATGCGTCATGGAGCCATTTGCTAATTATGCGAGATAGCCGTCTCACAATGTCAATTCTGTTAGCCGGATCACTTTAAAATAGGCGTACAAAATGCCGCAGTGCTCGTGTTAGAATAGGAATGAACGACCTAATTTTTTAGAGATTTTCCTTAAATTTATGTTTAATTTGTTGCCGGTTGGCGCTGGCTTTAAACGAATATCATTCGCGGCGGCCATTGCAGCCTCGGTAATTGCGGCTGGCTGTCAGACTACGTCCCCCGAAGATGTGATCGTCCCTTCCCCAAGCGCCAAGGTGGTGACAACGCCGCTCTCCTCTGCTGACATGCCCCAGCTTCCGGAAATCGTCCCTTTGGACGAACCGCTTGAGGCGCCTTCCGGTGTGCCCGAAGAGCTGGAGACGGTCTGGGAAGTCTGGTCTTTGCTCACCGAGGAGCACGTGGACCGGTCGGATTTCGATCCAGACGCCTTTGCTGAGGCTGCCATTCGCGGGATGATTACTGTCCTGGACGACCCCCACACCAATTACATTCCGCCAAGGGCTTTCCAGATCGAGAATGAAGACCTTCTGGGGAGATTCGAAGGCATAGGTGCCAACGTTTCGATGAGGGAGGATGGCAGTCTTCTGGTGGTGGCTCCGCTGGTCGGAAGCCCAGCCGAGAAGGCCGGTATACGCCCAGGCGATCTGGTAATCGAGGTTGATGGTGAGCCTCTTCTCGGCCTCAGCCTGTTGGAAGCCGTAACGAAGATTCGCGGGCCGAAGGGATCGACAGTGGATCTGCTGGTTTTGCACATTGGCGATCTGGATCCCGTCATCGTTAAGGTGAAACGAGGCGTGATTCCCCTGGAGAGCGTTATAGTGCGCAGCGAGCCTGGTGACCGCATTGCACATATTCGAATAACAAACTTCTTTACAGACACTTCGGACAAGCTTAGCGATTCCATTCATGAAGCAATAGATTCCGGAGCGGAAGGCATTGTGCTGGATGTGCGGAACAACCCTGGCGGTCTGCTAAGCTCCGTTGTGGACATCGTAAGCCTATTTATAGATGATGGCCTGGTGCTGTACGAGGTTGATGGCGAAGGGCGTAGGACCAACTGGAAGGACCGCAAGAACGACGATGTTATCGAAACGGTTCCTGTTGTAATTCTGGCTAACGAGTTCAGCGCCAGTGCCAGCGAAATACTGGTTGGAGCCCTGCAAGACCACGATCGGGCGATTTTCATTGGCGAGACCACGTTCGGCAAAGGCAGTGTCAATGTGTTGAGATCGCTCAACAACGGCGGTGGCATCTTCCTAACTTTTGCTCGATGGTTTACGCCAGACGGTCGGCTCATTCAGAAGCTTGGGCTGGATCCAGACGTTCCGATAAGCGATGACGACCCCCGTACAGAGGACGTAATGCAACTGGAAAAAGCCTTCGAGATATTAGAGGAGCAACTGCAGACGCGGGCCTTAAATGGAATGAGATCATGACCACGCAATCCAAGGGTAACCAGACCATAGTCACCAACCGCAGGGCCAGGTACAACTATGAGATATCGGACACGGTTGAGGCCGGGCTGGTGCTCACCGGCACGGAAATCAAGGCGATTCGCGAAGGCCGAGTAAACCTTAGCGACTCCTATGCCAAGCCAGAGAACGGCGAGTTGTGGCTGGTCAATGCGCATATTGCTCAGTACTCGGCTGGCTCTCTCAACAATCACGAGCCTACTCGCCCGCGAAAGCTGCTGCTGCACAGGAAGCAGCTGATTGAGTTCACAAAACAGGTCTCAGAACGTGGTCTAACGCTGGTCCCTTTGCGCCTCTATATAAGGCGGCATGTGGCGAAGGTTGAGCTCGGCGTAGGCAGAGGTCGTAGGAATTACGACAAACGAAGGGTTCTGGTGGACAGGTATCGTGAGAAAGAAGCGAAGGAGGCCGTTGGGCGTTAATTAATGCCCAAGCCTGTACGACGGTCCCCTTCCCTAAATGACGGTGAATTCTAATAACCAAAACGGCGCT
>CAUZQF010000062.1:0-10520 GCA_963581905.1 Dehalococcoidia bacterium | reverse complement strand
ACCTAAAAGACACAGCTATGAGCTTACAGTTAACCGTTAGCGGTCTTGACCATGCTGCACTGGTGGTGCGGGACCTTGAGAGGTCGAAAAGATGGCACTCGGATTATTTTGGCTTTGAAGCGCTTGATCCCAATGCCGGGCCGTCCAGTCCATATATCGGCAACGCCACAACCAAGCTCGCCCTCCTGGAGGCCAACGAGGAGCGGACCTACGTGACTCCAGTGAACCAGGGTCCCAGGGCTTGCCACATCGCCTTCGGAACAGACGCCGCAACGTTCATGGCTTACCAGAATCAGCTAACGGACGCCGAAATAGCCTTCGAGGTACTGGTTCACTCGGACTGTCAGTCTCTCTACTTCAGCGACCCTGACGGATATCTTTTAGAGGTCACAACATACGAAATCAACCAGTTAAGCTGAGTCAAAATTGACTGATAGTGATATCTCATTCGAGTCAGGTTCGCTGTGGCCTGCCATCGTGAATCGCACCAGACGCTCGTTGGATATCGGCGCGCTGCGTCCCATCGAAACAGAGCAGGAGACGATTGTTGATGGCGGGATCAGCTTCGACGTGCGCGTGATATCCAGCCTTGCCCGCAAAGCCCACGAGGCCAATCCCGGGGTGCGCCCGCCGGACTTCAATCCGTTCTTGCCTTATGAGGAGGACCTGTTCGTCGCCAACATATCAGAGAGTCACGTCGGCATACTAAACAAGTTTCCTGTGGCGGACAACCATCTGCTCATTGTGACTCGCGCGTTCGAAGAACAGACCTTTCTGTTGACGGAACAGGACTTCCAGGCGATGTGTGCCTGCATGCGGGAGTTCGACGGCCTGGCGTTTTACAACTCCGGAGAGATCGCCGGGGCTAGCCAGCGACACAAGCATATCCAAATAGTACCGCTACCGCTTACTTCCGATGGGCAAGCAACACCTGTGGAAGGTGCCATCGCCGCCGCGGACTTATCAAGCGGCGTGGGCCAATGCCCGACGTTGCCCTTCGCCAACGCCATAGTCAGGCTCGACGACCTTGACGCGCTGCCTGTCACGAACGCCGCGTCCGCACTGCAAGACCACTACCACTCGATGCTGCGTTCGATGAGCCTGATGGATGAGCCGGACAATACAAAAAACTATAACCTTCTGGCCACACGCAGTTGGATGATGTTGGTGCCGCGCAGCCGCGAGCACTTCGAAGGCATCTCGATCAATGCGCTGGGCTTTGCCGGCGAGCTGCTGGTCATGGACCGCAACCAACTATCCACGTTGCGAGAACGCGGGCCAATGGCGGCATTACGGGCTGTGGGTGTGTTAAGGCACCCATACTTAAGCCTTACAACCTAGGATGCCTGATCATGCCGCTAAGAATGGCACCCTATGACCACAGCTCTTTCGATTCCTCTTGCATCGCATCTCGCCCTATGCCAATTATTCAAAAGAATCTAAGCGTGCGCACCGGCGATTCCAGGCGGGACGCCTCCGGGACGGTTCAGGTGGGACTGCGCCTCGCGAGTGGTCGGCAGAGGTCCTGTGGCGGTGAAGTAGCGCGGTCCAGCTACCATTAGCTGTTCTGCTGGGAAGCGGGTGATGACCTCGCAACCCGTGGCCGTGACCACAACTTCCTCTTCGATGCGGGCTGCCGACCAGCCGTCAGCCGACGGCCAGAATGTCTCCAGCGCGAAGACCATGTTCTCCTCAATGGGCTGCGGATTGTCCAGCGACACCAGACGGCTAAAGATAGGCTTCTCCCAGATGGACAGCCCTACGCCGTGGCCGTACTGCAGCGCGAATGCGTCCTCCTCATTTTCGAACCCGAACTCCTGCGCCTTGGGCCAGTCCTTCACGATATCAGCGGTGGTGATACCCGGCTTCACCTTATCGATGGAGATGTCCAGAATCTCACGGCATTTCTTGTATGCGTCGATCTGGGACTGGGACGCGCTGCCTATGACCATAGTGCGATAGTAGCAGGTGCGATATCCCATGTAGCTGTGTAGGATGTCGAAGTAGACCGGGTCGCCCTGTCGTAGCAGGCGGTCGCTGTAGTTGTGCGGGTGCGGATTCGTGCGCTCGCCGGAAATAGCGTTTACGCCCTCCACATGCTCAGAACCTAGCTCGTACAGGATCTTATTGGCCAGGGCCACGGCGTCGTTTTCTCGCACGCCGGCACGCAACATCATGTACAGCTCGTCGTAGACAGCGTCCACCATTCCGCATGCCATGTTCAGCAGCGTGATCTCGTCGTCGGTCTTGACGCGCCGCGCCTCCAGCATAAGCTGCTGCCCGTCCACAACGTTCAGGCCTTCGGCTTGCAGAGCAAACATCACGGTGGGCTCCACGATGTCCACGCCAAGAGGCTCGTTCTGCAGGCCCCGCAGCTCCAACTCAACGCGTATCTTCTTGGCCACATCTGCGGCCAGACCTGCGCCTTCGGGAGTTGCGCCGCGCAGAGTGGAGATGCCAGCACGAGAGCGGTCGCCCAGCCAGGGGCAGTACAGCTGGTGATGCCTGGCAGCGGAACCGAAGTCCCACAGGATTGGCTCATCGTCCTGAGGCAGCAGGGCATAGCGCACCAGCTTGTCCATCGCCCAGGTGCCTATGATAGTAGCCGTCAGGTAGCGGATGTTGTTCATATCGAACGTCAGTATCGCGCCCATATCAGACTTCTTCAGGAGGGCCTTGGCTTTGTCCAGCCGCTGGGTGCGCAGCCTCTCGTAGTCGATGCGCTCTTCCCAGTCCACACCCATCGTGCCGTATGTCTTCAGTGCCACAGTTTTCCTCCTGTATCGTCCAGTAATTTCAGTGTGATTTACGGAAGGTATCGTACCGTAACGGGGCGCACTTTACCAAGAAGCAGGCCGTTCGAAAGCCAGCGCTCAAACTCTGATACCATCCCACGCATGCCATACATAGCAATTGAAAACGTAAACGTAATAGACGGGCAGGGCGGCCTAATTGCCAACGCCACGGTGCGGGTTGGAGACAGTATCATCCAAGAGGTCTCAACTGCCGCAGATCTGAAACCGTCAGCGCAAAATTACGAAATAATTGACGGCAGGGGCAGATGGCTAATGCCAGGTCTTGTGAACTGCCACGATCACCTTTTGAACAAGAGCCTGCGGACCATCGAAGACGGGAGCACCGACGCAACCGCGGTTAAGGCGTGGCGCATGCAGATGTTCTTGAGCTCGCCGGGATACCTGGCCCTGGAGTGCGCCAAGAACGCCCAGTGGGAGCTAGAGCAGGGCGTCACGACTATTCGGGAACTTGGCGGGCCGGCAGTTCCGGACCAGGTCTCGCCGCCCTACACCAACGTCGATCTCCGCGATGCCATAGCCAGCGGACTAAAGGGACCTCGGATACTGGCATGTCGGCTGGCCATAACCATGACCGGCGGACACGGCCACCCCTGGTACGGCATACGCGAGGCCGACGGTACCGAAGAGGTCCGCAAGGCGGTGAGAGAGCAGCTCAAGGGCGGCGCTGACGTCATCAAGATCATGAGTAGCGCGGGCACAGCCAACTACCCTCACGAGCACCCGGGCATGACGGAGTTCACAGTCGAAGAGCTTAGGGTTGCTGTAGAAGAGGCCCATCGCCGGGAGACGCCGGTAACCACCCATGCCATGTCTAACGAAGCCGTTCGTAACGCCTTATTGGTTGGAATAGACACCATCGAACACGGCTTTCTGATAAACGACGAGATGGTCAGGATGATGGCGGGAGACGGCACGTCCTTCGTGCCCACAGCCACGGTCTGCAAACGCATCGCCACGTCGGGAAGCGGGCCAATGGCGGAGCTTTTCGGCAAAGCGCTACCTGGCTACGGAGAGCGAATCCTGAAAGCATTGGAGATCGGCGTTCCCGTAGGCGTCGGCACCGACAGCCGCCACACCATGCTGGAGGAGATGCAAACTCTGTCCGGATTCGGCATGGCGTCTACGGACGTGCTGACCGCGGCGACTAGCGTCGGCGCGAAGATTTGCGGCGTCTCCAAGACGGGCATAGTCGCGGAGGGATACATCGCCGACCTTATTTTGCTGGACTCCAACCCTCTGGACGACCTGACAAAGGCCTTTCAGAATGTAAGTCTGGTGATGAAAGAGGGCCAGGTGGTGGTGGATTCACAACAGTAGTCGGCCACAAAATTAGGCCGAGGGCATCGCCGGTTGACAGCATCGCAGTAGCCGTACAGAATTGGCCTTGTCGTCACTCTGCGCACGAGGTCGGTCCTTGCCCTTTCTCGCCTTAGAAGGCATCCGTGTTCTCGATGTCTCCACAGACATCTCCGGGCCGTACTGCGCCAAGATGCTGGCCGACTACGGCGCAGAGGTCATCAAGGTTGAACGACCTGGGTCTGGCGACACCTCGCGGCAGAGTGGACCGTTTACAGACAACATCCCTCATCAAGAAAAGAGTGGCCTCTTCCTGCACTTGAATCGCCAGAAGAGGGGCATCACTCTGGATATCACTAATACTAACGGCGCAGAGCTTTTCCGCAAGCTGGCCGCGCAAAGCCAGGTCATCATTGAGAACGGCGCGCCCGGTGACATGGAGTCGTTGGGACTGGGCTACCAGGCCTTGTCGACCGACCACACTGACCTGACGATGATCTCCATAACTCCCTTTGGCCAGTCCGGGCCATACAGAGATCACCAGTTCACCGAGCTAACCATCTTCGCCATGGGAGGCGCCATGCACCGGGAGGGCCTGCCGGACAGGGAGCCTCTCCGCTACGGTGGCGAGGTCGCGCAGTACTTCACGGGCACAGCGGCCAGCGCTGCAACCATGACGGCCATCTTTCAGGCGGCGATGACCGGGCAGGGCGAGTGGATCGACATCTCCATACAGGAGTGCATGGCTGGTCACCCCCACCAGATCGGCCGGCGGCTGCCGTACATCTACGGCGGCGAGACAGACCCTCGCAAGCCACCACGACTTACCGCGGCAGGCTCCCGCGAGCCATATGCCGTAGGCACCTTTCGCTGCAACGACGGCTTCGTAAGCTTCCTACCCCTTGGCCCTCGCATGTGGCCTAACCTGACGAGAATGATTGAACGGCCCGACCTTCAGGAGGTGGACCGCTACCAGACAACCGAAGGCAGAGCCGACTACCGCGAAGAAATTGAGAAGATCTTTCAGGAGTGGTTTGACAGGCACTCACGAGCCGAGATATTCGAAGCAGGGCAGAGCGAGGGCTTACCCTGTGCGCCTATACAGACAACCGGCGACGCCCTAGAGAACGAGCAGTTCAAGTCCCGCGACTACTTCGTCGATCTGGCGCATCCAGAGGCTGGCGTCCTTACCTACCCTGGCCTGCCATTTCTGTACTCGGACATGCCTCGCAGCGAACCGACGCCTGCTCCGACTTTGGGCCAGCACAACACCGAGGTCTACGGCGATTTACTAGGCTTGAACGAGCAAGACTTAGCGGAGTTTCGAGTGCGAGGTGTCGTTTGATATCAGACAAAAGCCCTCTGTCGGGCGTCCGGGCGCTGGAGCTAGCGGAGATATGGGCTGGACCGTACTGCGGCGCGCTTATGGGAGACATGGGTGCCGAAATTGTGAAGGTGGAGGCCATTCAGCGCATCGGAAGGGGACCAATTCACCCCAACCCTGACGTAGCAGGCTATCCCTACGACGGCCCTGGCGAGCGACCGTGGAATCGGCAGGCCAACTTCAACGCAATAAGCAGGAATAAGGTTGGCCTGACTCTCGACCTGGGCAGCGAAGAGGGTCGGGAGTCGTTCAAGGACCTGGTCAGCGTTAGCGATGTGATCTTCACCAACTACGCTTTCGGAGTGATGGACCGCCTGGGCCTGGGCTATGAGGAGTTGCGCAAGGTCAAGCCGGACCTCATAGTGCTGTTCACACCCGGCTTCGGCAACACGGGACCATACAAGAGATTTCACAGCATGGGCATGGCTATCGACGCGCTGTCGGGGCACTCGGCGCTGCGGGGCTATCCAGACATGGACCTTTCCAATAACTCGCTGGTGCACCATCCGGACGCCGCAGGAGGAGTGACGGCTTACTTCGCGATCTGCGCTGCGTTGTTGTATAGAGCGCGAACAGGCATCGGCCAGTTCATCGACCTGTCGCAGGCGGAGACGTTTATACCTCACCTGGGCGAGGTTTTTCTGGAAGAGCAGATGACAGGTCGGCCAAGGGAGCGCAGGGGTAACCGGCATCCGGACATGGCACCTCATGGTTGCTTTCCATGCGCCGGAGAAGACAAGTGGGTGACGATGGCAATACGAAACGAGGGCGAATGGCGCTCTCTTTGCCAGATCATGAGCATGCCCCATCTGGCCGACGACGAGAGGTTCGCCACTCTGTCTTTGCGGCTAAAAAACCAGAACGCGCTGGACGATGTCATTCGCCAGTGGACATCACCTCAGGACAACTATGAGGTGTTCCATTTGCTGCAAGGGAAAAGCATTCCGGCAGGGCCCGTGTTCGACTGTGGAGCAGATACCCTTGAGGACCCACACCTGCAAGCCAGAGACTACTTCCAAGTCGTGACGCATCCCGACGCGGGAACGTACCCTATGAGCGGTCCTATCTGGTCTTTCTTGGATTACGAGCACAGCCAGGCTTCGATTGAACACGAACCAATACAACGCGAGAAGCGACACGAGCATGCGCCTTTGCTGGGCGAGCATAATGCCTACTTATTAGGTGAAGTGCTAGGATACTCCGACGAGCGAATGCAGAAGCTAGAAGAGCGTCAGGTTATCGGGACGGTCCCGCTGGAGGGCGCTGATATGGGAGGCGTACGCCGGGTGCAACGGGAATCCCGCTGATGCCCAGTCAACATACAAGAAACACTCACGAATGCTAACGCCATAAACTGGCGCTTAGTCACAAGATTATTAGGAGGACAACCAATGGCAAACTATGTACTGGTACACGGCTCATTTCAGGGTGCCTGGATCTGGCAGCCCACAGCCAAAATACTGCGCGACGCCGGACACAATGTCTACGTGCCAACGCTGGATGGGTGCGGCGAACGCAGCAAGCAGATTCGCCCAGGCATCACCATCGCAACTCAAGCCCAAGAGGTAGCTGACCTGATGTTCTACGAGGACATCGACGACGTGCTTCTGGTAGGCACAAGCACCGGCGGCCTGGTTGTGGCCAAGATAGCCGATCTGGTTCGCGACCGCATCAAGCACATCTTCTTCGTAGACGCACTGGCTCCTCAGCCGGGCCAGAAGGTCTCCGACATCGTCCAGCGTACTCCTGACTCGACACCGATGGTCACCACCGAGCTGACCCGAGGTCCCACGCGAGAGGAGATGATGGAAAGGCTGTTCGCCGATCTGGAGCCAGAGCTTCGAACATGGGCTGTCGACCGCTGCACCATGCACCCACTTGAAGCGTCGGACGCGCCGGGAGAGCTCGATAGCTTCTGGGCACAGGAGTGGCCAGCCACGGTCATCAATTGCCGTCTGAGCGTCAATCCTCCCGATGCCCACCAGCGAGCCACAGCCGACAAGCTCAACGCAGCCTGGTACGAACTCGATGCGGGCCACTACCCGATGCTGAGCCACCCTGCCGAGTTGAGCAAACTGCTGCTGGCTTAAGCTGCTAAGACTCCAGTTCTGAAGCACTCGATAAGTCTCAACACAATCGAGCTTGCTGATGAACTCAGGGTTTTAAATTATTTAGAAATAGAGTTAGAACACCAGGCCCTTCCCGTCCCGAGGGGCTTTGCACCAAAAGGGCCTCATTTTGCCAAATTATCCTTCGACAAGCTCAGGGCAAACGGCTTTTCATACTTACGTTCATGGTGAGCCTGTCGAGCCATGGGCCGTAACATGACTTTTGGTGCAATGCCGTTCCTAAGGATAGCCTCTAGCATAGAGTGAAATTATGTCCAGCACAGCACAGGAGAACGCGATGAGTAACGTAGGCCTCATGGGACTGCGAGGGCCGGGCATGTCCTGGAAGGACACACGTGATTTTGCTGTGCTGGCCGACGAACTGGGCTACAGCTGTCTTACCATGGGCGAGTCTTGGGGAGAGGACGCCTTCACGTCGCTGGCGCAACTTGCGGCCATAACGACGCGCATCCGCATTGGCACCAGCATCGTTCCGGTGTTCGCCCGGTCTCCTGCCAACCTTGCCATGACGGCGCTGAACATGGACCTGATGTCCGAAGGCCGCTTCTTTCTTGGCCTGGGCACCAGTGGCAAGCTGGTCATCGAAGACCTTCATGGGGAGACCTTCAGCAAGCCCTTGGCACGCATGCGCGAGTACATCGACATCGTTCGTAAGGCGTTGCGCGGCGAGCGGTTGGACCACGAGGGTGAGTTCTTCCGCACAAAGCGATTCCGCCTGCGCTTTCAGCCTTTCCGCCAAGACATGCCCATCTACATAGCGTCACTGAGTCCCGCTAGCCTTCGCATGACGGGGGAGCTTGCGGACGGATGGCTTCCTATCTTTCTTGTGCCCGGTCGCATGGACGCGGCGTTGGCTGAGCTTAAGGCAGGCGCGGAGTCGGCAGGCAGGTCGCTGACCGATATCGCCATCTCACCCCAGGTCTCCATTTACGTAACGGACGACATACCGGCTGCCCGAGACAGGGAGCGCCCCCACATAGCCTTCTACATTGGCGGCATGGGCGTGTTCTATCACCAGTACATGCATCGCATCGGTTTCGGCGACGAGGCTAACCTGATAAGAGAGGCCTATCTGGGTCGAGATCGCGACGGCGCGGCCAAGCTGGTCACAGACGAGATGGTTGACGCCATGACCATCATTGGCAGTCCCCAGCAGTGTCGCGACCAGATGCAGACCTTTTTCGACGCTGGTGTGGACGAGGTCCGTCTGGTGTTCAACGAACCTGACAGGGAATCCATATCTAGGGCGGTTAGGGATCTGGCACCTAACGGCTGACATGAACAAAAACGAACAGGGCAGGCCGCAAAGCCTGCCCTGTCTTTTAACTCGGCTAATGTTTGGTCTGTAAGTTAGCGGCGGAACCCAATCTTCTTAAAGGCTTCCGCATACTCCATGCCTTTGCCAACGGCGTGGCCTCTGCGCCACTCCTGCATGCGCCCCCTGGCCCAGGCCTCATCCCGCCCGTCCATCTGCGACTTGTGCTCCATCAAGGCTTTGATGGAGGTATCCATGTGGTTGCTCACGTCCATCCAATGGTCCGGATTCGGGTGGCCCATTATCCAGACCTCCGCCACCTTATGAGGCTCAAAGCCGTCATCCAGCAGATCGGGGAACGTCATGTGGTCTCGCGCCGTTGGGAAGATAGCCTGCAGCGTGGCCTCACCGGCGGCCATGTGATCGGGATGGCCAACGCCGAAGCGAGTGGTCTCCAGGTTCCGCATGGGGTACATGGTGATGACAACATCGGGCTTATGCCTTCGTATCTCCCTGGCAATGTCCTTTCGCAGCTCCAGTGTGGCCTGCAGCATGCTGTCTTCATTGTCCAGAAAAACCACGTCCTTGAGGCCCAAGACCTTACCCGCGTTAACCTGTTCTTCATGGCGAATCCGAGACAGCTCCTTCTGGGTCATGTTCCGGTCGCTGCTGCCCTTGCTGCCGTCAGTGCACATCACATACACCATCTCCCAGCCCTCGGCGCATAGTCTGGCCACGGTGCCAGAGCAGCCGAATTCGGCATCGTCGGCATGGGCCACTACGACCATGCCGCGAGAAAATTTCTCTTCTTCCTTCTCCTGAGTCATGAACGCTCCTTAGTTTGACATTTCAATTATCGCCATTATGCAGGCCGGAATAGGCCGCTCTTGTTGGCTGATGAGTCTTACTTCTGGCCTTATTATTTCGAGGCGACGACAAAGAGTTTCAACAAACGAATATAAAAAAACCTGTTTCCTAAAATACACCACTGCTTTAAAGTGTAATCAATGGTCTAGGGCATAGTCCATTAAACTTTCACACACTAATATGAAATCGCTTTCTTGTGGCATGCGGCCAGCCTCTTATAGCCATTTACAGTCGGCTCGCCCATCGTTGACAGGCCCGAGCCATGTCCGTATCATGCCATTTCTGTAGAACAGCTAGAACAGCCGCTTTGAAATCCTAAGGGGGCTTCATGTACTCGCGCATCTTGGTACCCTTGGACTGCTCCAAACTCGCAGAAAAAGCCCTGCCCCACGCAGAGGGCCTGGCTAAGTCATCAGGCGCAACCATACACCTAATAAATGTACTGTCGCGCTACACTTCAGCCAGCATGCGATCCGGTAGCTTTGATTCCGGTCCTGCTACTGTAGTTGGGGTGGACCTAGCCCGGCAACTGGAAGAGGTTCAAATCAGCGAGTCGAAGCAGTATTTGCGCCATGCAGCCGACCAGTTAGAACACGATGGCATCAAAGTGCAAATCGAGTTCCATGAAGGCTCGCCGCACGACTATATCATCGATTACGCAAAGCAGCATGGCATCGACCTTATCGTCATGTCCACCCACGGTCATGGCGGATTGAAGCGCATGTTATTGGGCAGTATCACTGACAAGGTCATTCGCGCCGGCGAGATGCCAG
>CAUZQF010000061.1:0-10569 GCA_963581905.1 Dehalococcoidia bacterium | reverse complement strand
CGATACCAACGTCCAAGAGCGAGAAGTTCACCACCGCCGCGGACAATCAGCCTAGTGTTGAAGTCCACGTTGTTCAAGGCGAGCGCAGCATGGCCGCCGAGAACAAGAGCATAGGGAAGTTCAACCTAGATGGCATTCTGCCCTCTCCCAGGGGACTACCTCAGATCGAGGTGACCTTCGACATAGATGCCAACGGCATCACCAACGTGTCGGCTAAGGACAAGGGCACAGGGAAAGAGCAGCGCATTACTATCACGGCCAGCTCGGGCCTATCCGAAGACGAGATCAACAACATGGTCAAGGACGCCGAGGTGCACGCCGAAGAGGACGAGAAGCGGCGTGACGCTGTCCAGAAGCGCAACGAGGCGGACAGCATGACCTACACCGCCCAGAAGCTGATGGACGACAACGAGGACAAGATCCCTGACGACTTGAAGACAGAGATCAACGAGAAGATCGCGGCAGTACGCACCGCCCTGAGTGGCGAGGATACGGAGCTAATCGCTGCGGCCTCACAGGGGCTTCAAGAGTCGATGCAGAAGGTTGGGCAGATCGTCTACAGCCAGGCTGGCGGCGGAGAAGGCGGAGCGCCTCCTCCCGGCGATATCGGCGACATGGGCGGAGACGGCCCAAGCGATGACGGCGACGGCCAGCCAGAGGGCACCGTCGAAGGCGAGTTTCGCGAGGTTTAGTTACAACCGCAACAAGATATTGAAAAGGGCAGGCCATGGAGGCCTGCCCTTTTTTATGTGGTCCAAATCAAGATTCGGAGCAATCCCACGTTCGATTAGCAGCAACTCTTTCCCCCATTGCTAATGCCATGCGCTCCCATACACATACAAGAGTGTCGTCGAAGCACTAACTGTCCAAAAGCCTTCATTGAACACCTAAAGCCACTAGCCGTAAAAGCTGTTCCTATCCCCCAGATTCAGACAAATAAAAAGGCCTCCGAAAATTCGGAGGCCTTTTCTTATTATCGTATTGAGCTCGCTACAATGCAGACTAACGCTTGGTGAACTGCTTCGCCTTACGCGCCTTCTTCAAGCCGTACTTGCGTCGCTCCTTGACTCTGGAGTCACGAGTGAGCAGACCTGCCCTCTTCAGTCGAATTCGAAGCGTAGGGTCTACTTCAAGCAGTGCCCGAGCGATACCGTGTCGTATAGCGCCAGCCTGGCCTGTAATCCCACCGCCATTGACCTTGGCCACAACTCGGAACTGCCCCATCGCATCTGCGGTCCGGAACGGCTCCTCGATTATGCGCTGCCAGTTTTCCCAGGGGAAGGCCTCTTCCACGGGCTTACCGTTGACCAAAATCGGTCCGTTTTCCATGTACAGGCGCACCCTTGCGATGGCGTTCTTGCGCCTACCTATTGCGTAGTAGTACTCCTGTTGAGTCGTTGTCAATTAAGATTCCTCCGAGGTCTCTGCGGGGCTACCCTTCATTTGCGCTTCATGCGGGTGATCTGGTCCGGCGTATGTCTTCATCCTGGCCAGCATGTGGCGTCCCAAGGAGTTCTTCGGGAGCATGCCCTTAACAGCCTGACGAATAACCCTAGTGGGGGTTCTGTCCATCATCTGCTGCAATGTCCGCTCAGTCAGACCGCCGTGGTAACCGCTGTGCCGATAGTACATCTTCTGTGCCATCTTGTTACCCGTCACCCTGATTTTTTCAGCATTGACTACTATAACATAGTCACCTGTATTCAGGTTGGGTACGTAGATGGGCTTGTGCTTGCCCATGAGCAGCGTGGCTATCTCGGTCGAAAGCCTGCCCAGGGTCTTGCCATCTGCGTCAATCAGATGCCACTCCGGATGTAGCTCGGAGGCCTTCGTCTGATACGGTTTATATGCTTTTACCATTGGGTTACACCAGTCCTGCTTCTTGAGGCTTTAACTTTTTGGCGGAAAGCCGTCGTATTCGACGCCTATCATGCTCAGTCCATGCGAAGGCATGGAATGGGCCACCGCCTCAGTTTCGCCCCCTTCGATCATTATTCTTAAATCAGTCATTGGCAGTTTGCCTCTGCCCAGATCAACCAGGGCTCCAGCCATTCTTCGCACCTGATGCGGCAGAAAGGCGTTGCCCTTTATATCAAATGTTAACAGGTCGCCCTCTTGCTTCACCACAGATTCGTACACAAACCTTACGGTGCTGGCGTCCTTTTTCTCCAGTGCCCCGGCAAACCGCTTGAAATCATGTTCGCCCTTGTACATGCCTGCCGCCTCATTCATTAGCGGCACGTTCAGCGCTTCGGTCACTCTACAGGTGCGCCTTTTCAATAAAGGCGAAGGTGTCGGCCTTCTCAGGATCGTATACCTGTAGCTTCGAGCTAAAGCCATTCGCCTTGGATCGAATTCGTCGCTAACGGCATAAGCCGCCTGTATAGCGATATCGTCCGGCAGGTGGTAATTCATCGCTCTGATGAACTCCTGCGGTCCCAGCCTCGACTCTGTGTCGAAGACTATGACCTGCCCCTCAGCGTGCACGCCGGCATCTGTCCTGCCTGCGCCCCTTATCCTCACCGTTTCCCTGGTAAGGACTCCTATAGCTTTTTCCAGTTCATCCTGGACTGAGGGGGCGTTCTTCTGGTACTGAAACCCAGAGTAAGCTGTTCCCTCATATTCGATTATCATTGCCTGTCGCATACTGTTGGGTAGCGGGCGAACCCACTTCCTAACTCCTTACGCCCAGCGCTAGGAGACTAATTCCACCACAGCCATAGGAGCTGCATCGCCCTTTCGGGGCCCAAGCTTAATCACTCTTGTGTAACCGCCGTGACGGTCCTGGTAGCGTTCAGCTAACTCGTCGAAAAGCTTGTTTACGACTGAACTGTCTGACAGCAAGCCAAGCGTCAGCCGACGACTGTGCAAGCTGCCCTCTTTGCCCCTGGTGATGAACTTCTCAGCCATCCGCCGGACCTCTTTGGCCTTCGGCTCGGTAGTCTTAATAGACTCGTAGCGGACCAGATCTTTGACCATTCCCCGAAGCATATGCATGCGATGGGCTGTTGGTCGATTAAGTTTTCTTCCTGAGATCTTGTGTCTCATCGTTTCCTCATCTGTATATGAACAGAATTTTCAGCCCTTTAGCGCTGACCGATTCTGTTCGGCATATTTGCCAATTTTACTAGCGAACCATCCGGAACCTTGGCTTCGCTTTTTTACTCTTCTGTAGTTTGCTCTTCCGAGGCTACTTCTTCGCTCTCGCCGCCTTCGTCGTCCGAAGTGGCGGTATTAGCGGGATCAAGGTCAGCCGGTAGCAGGTCCATGCTCCTCAACTGGTCGAAGAGCTCGTTATAAGACTTGTCACCAAAGTTCCTAATGCCGAGTAGCTCCGACTTGTTCATCTCCAGAACTTCGCCAACCTTATTGATGCCGGCGCGCTTCAGGCAGTTCAGCGTACGGGAAGAGAGTTCAAGCCTCTCGACCGTCACGTTGTACTTGACTGGATCTATGGGGGGCTGTGGGGGCAGTCCAGATTCGAATTCAGAGTCAATCTGGACCTTGGCAAACATAAAGAACTTGTTCATTAGAACGTCGCCAGCTTGCCTTAGGGCCTCGATAGGATCAATAGAACCATCGGTCCACATCTCTATTACTAGCCGTTCGAAATCGGTTCTTTGCCCTACCCTCGTGTTTTCAACCTTGTAGTTGACCTTACGGATTGGCGTGTAGACTGCATCTACAGGGAGCACACCAATTGGCTGCCCATCGCCATTGGTGGCAGCATGGTAACCGTTTCCGCGCTCAACATTGAACTCAACAGACAACTTGGCCTCTGCGGAATCCAAGGTGGCTAGGTGCAGTTCCGGATTTACAACAGCAAAGTCAGAAGACCGCATGATGTCGGCCGCGCTAACCTCGCCCTCTCCTGCGACTTCAAGCCTTAGCTTACCAGGCCTGTCCACAGTGGAGCGCAATCGAATACTCTTCACATTCAGTAGGAATTCCGATACTTCTTCCTTGACGTGAGGAATCGTTCCGTACTCATGCAGTACTCCTTCAATTTTTACCCAAGTTACAGCCGCTCCTAGAAGAGAGCTGTAAAGCACGCGGCGCAGGGGGTTGCCCAGCGTCATGCCATAACCCTGTTCCAATGGCTCCACGGCAAACTTGCCGTATTTGTCGTCCGACTCGATTACCGTAATATGAGGTGTAGGTAATTGTTCCTCTACCTCGTCTTCCAATTCCGAGCCGCCGAACCTTTGTAGTTCTAGAACCATATTGGCAATCTCCTCTCATCCCACTCACTGAGGAATCGATAATAGATAGTAGCCATACCCCCTGAAGGGCTCCTACGTGGTCACTCCCGAGCCACCGACAACAGCCAAGCTGTGCCGATACACCAAGCTAGGAGGCCATTACTTGGAATAGAACTCGACAATCAATCGTGAATCGATCCCTGTTTCGATGTCGGACGAACCCGGCATCGATGCAACCTCACCTTTGAGATTAGCCGCGTCCAGTCTCAGCCAAATTGGGACTGGCCGCTTTGGCAGGCCATCGGTCAGCGTCTGAATGAAATCAGGCACGCTGTCTTTGACTGCCTTCCACTCAACAGTGTCTCCCTCTTTAACGAGGTATGACGGGATGTCCATGCGACGTCCATTTACCGTGAAGTGGCCGTGGTTAACTAGTTGGCGCGCCTGCCTGCGGGAATCTGCGAACGCCAGCCGATAGACGACGTTATCAAGTCTGGTCTCAAGCAATTGTAGAAGCACATCGCCTGTAACTCCAGAACGTTCTCGCGCCATATCGAAATAATTTCTAAACTGTCGTTCCAAAACACCGTACGTGAAACGTGCCTTCTGCTTCTCTCGAAGCTGCAACGCCCAGTCAGACGATCGTCGTCGTCGGGGAGTTGTATTCCCCGGAGGGCGACGGCGCTTTTCAATCGCGCATCTAGGGGTGAAACAACGCTCACCCTTAAGGAATAACTTTTCGCCGATTCGTCGGCATTGGCGGCATACTGGATCTATATATCTTGCCATTGCTTTAGTTCTCTGTCCTCCAGGTTTTTCCAGTCACAATAATCAATTAGTGTGAGGTTGATGCGATTCCTAAAATGTAGGCCGCAAGCCCATTTCGGTGGAAAGAGTCTCCATGTCGTATCCCTCTTTCCCTACCCTTAAGTCAAAATAAATGAGTGTGGTCGCTATAAACCCGACCGGCGATGTCACCACCGAGACTACCATCCCCCCGATGGCGGAAAGTAAGGTGACACCAAAACCCTCTGCTTCCGGACCTAGAACGATACCTCCGATAATTAAGAATGGTACCGTCGCCAGCATGAACAGCCCAACTATTACCAGACCAATCACAACGGACATCCCAAAAACCCGCCGCCAGTTGCCGTTTACGAGGCTTACGCTCCGCTTAATGCCACCGACGAACTTGTGCCCTTCCACCAGAACCGCCTGGACCGCAACCGTCACGTAGACCAGGTATCCCATTAGCAGACCGGAAATACTCAACAGCAGAAATGAACCTAATACCAGCCCTTGCTCCATCACTTCTAAAGCCGCAAAAGTCAGGCCTGCCGTTATGACCAGTCCGCCCGCTAGAACCACTGCCAGCTGTGTCAGCGAAAATACTCGCCACCAAACCCTTTGGTAACAACTAGCAATCTTAATGTCACTGTAAATATACTGCTGGCCCACGGCGACTACTGTGGCACCGTACACCAAGAAGGTTGCAAGGATGGCCACTATAGCCATTATCGCAATGGTCCACGTCTCTGTACCTACTGCCAGTCCCAACAAGTTTATCGGAACGTGAACCACTGCCGATAAACCAAGCAACTTCCATATATGCTTGCCGTAGATAACGAAGGTCTCGTTTAGGATTTCACCGAGAGATCTCTCAGGTATGTCCCCAGGCCGGCTATCCACGTAACGTTACTTCCTTAATTAATACTCTATACCCGCCTTCGCTTGGGTGGCCTAGCTCCGTTATGAGGAATCGGAGTCACGTCTCGTATGCTGGTGACCAGAATGCCAGCGGCCTGAATCGCCCTGATGGCAGCCTCTCGCCCAGACCCTGGCCCGCGAACGAAGATCTGGACCTGTCGAAGGCCGTTCTCCATCCCCTTGCGGGCAGCGTCCTCTGCAGCACGCTGGGCCGCAAATGGCGTGGACTTACGAGAGCCCTTAAAGCCTACTGTCCCCGCGCTACCCCATGCCAAAACATTTCCGGCTGGATCCGTGAGAGTAATAATAGTGTTGTTGAAAGTCGACTGAATGAAAGCCTTACCTACGGGTACGGACTTTCGCTCTCGACGCCTGGTTCGTGGTCGCCTTGGCATATTAGGAACTTCCTATCCCTGAATTAAAATTATCGGTAGATATTACTTGGTAGTACGCCTGCGACCCGCTACTGGCACACTGCGCCCGCGCTTGGTCCTGGCGTTGGTTCGAGTCCTCTGACCCCTCACAGGCAACCCGCGCCTGTGGCGCATCCCACGGTACGTTCCGATATCGATCAGACGGCGGATGTTGAGGTTAACCTCCCTACGGAGGTCACCTTCCACTATCTGCTCGCGGTCCACAATCTCGCGGATTCGCGTCAAATCAAGCTCATCCAGATCGCTGACTCGTGGGTTGCCAATGATGCCGGCCTTATCCACGATATCATGCGCCTTAGTCGCACCGATGCCGAATATGCTACGGAGGGATATTTCCACCCGCTTGTTATCAGGTATGTTTACACCGGAAACTATTGCCATAGTGTCTCCTTAGACTGCCCTATCTGGTCGAGGCCTTAGCCCTGCCTCTGCTTGTGCCTGGGATTTTCGCAAATGATCATGACTTTGCGGTGCCGACGGATTACCCGACACTTGGCACATCGTACTTTTACTGAAGCTGATACTTTCATTTCGAATCCTCTCCTGCCAACTACCGCTTCTTATGATAGGCCTAAGCCTCGACTAGAAGAAGTAGCCCTCTGGCGTTGTGAGCACTTCTGCACCCTTAGGGGTGATGGCGACGGTATCTTCAAAGTGGGCCGACAGGCTTCTGTCAGCGGTCACAACCGTCCATCCATCTTTAAGCTGCTCAGTCTCCCATCCTCCGACGTTGAGCATTGGCTCAATCGCTATAGTCATGCCCTTCTTCAGCAACGGACCCCGTCCGGCCTCGCCATAGTTGGGCACCTGTGGCTCCTCGTGAAGAGCCCGGCCAATTCCGTGGCCAACGTACTGCCGCACGACACCGAAACCCTGTGATTCGGCATAAGTCTGTACGGCGTGTGAAATATCTCCTATACGTCCGCCCGCTTTTACCTGGGCAATGCCTCGCTTCAGCGACTCTCGAGTGACAACTATCAGGCGTAGCGCCTCTTCTGAGATCTCGCCCACACCCATGGTGAAAGCGCTATCTCCGTGAAACCCCTGCAAAATCGCCCCGAAGTCCACGCTGAGGATGTCACCCTCGAGAAGAACTCGGCTGCCAGGGATCCCATGGACGATCTCCTCGTTAACCGAAGCACATATGGTTCCAGAGAAAGGAATGTTTCCCCCCGCCTTGTAACCCTTGAAAGACGGTATGGCCCCCACGCTCCGGATATAGTCCTCAGCGATGCGGTCCAGCTCACCTGTGGTTATGCCAGGACGAATGGCCTCTTTGACACGCAGCTTCGTATCGGCCACAACCTGGCCGGCACCGCGCATAAGCTCAATTTCCTTTGCGGACTTTATCTCGATTCCGCTCGGATTCTTTCTAGATAGGATCATATTTTCCTGTCTAATTCGTCCTTAAAACAAAAGGCATCAATCTATTATAGTAAAGACCAAGCCTTTTTTGAATCATTTACGCAAAATTGGTCTTGAAGCCTAGCTCAAGACCGCTTCAATAGCGTCGCCTACATCCTTGATGCTGGCCTCTCCATTGATCTCTTTCAGGTTTCCTGCCTTACGATAATACTCCACCAAGGGCTCCGTCTCCGCAAAGAAGACTTCCAGGCGCTTGCCTACAACCTCGGCCTTATCATCGTCTCTCTGGTAAACATCGCCACCGCAATTATCACAGACTCCTGCCGCTTTCGGAGGCGAAAAGCTCTCGTGGTATGGCGTCTGGCAGTCCCTACATATGAAACGTCCCGCCAACCTGCGAATTAACTCCGCATTTGGCACATTAATGTATAGCACCAGGTCTAAGCCGCCCTTATCGGACATTGCCCTGTCCAGCGCCCCTGCCTGGCCCAGCGTCCTTGGGAAGCCATCCAGCAGAAAACCACTGGCTTGCTCCGCTCCGTCCACCCAGTCCATGATCAACTTGATCGTCACATCGTCTGGAACCAAAACACCGCGGTCCATATACGATTTGGCCAACTGACCCAGCTCCGTGTTGTTGTTTATGTTGTTCCTGAACAGATCGCCGGAAGCTGCCTTGGTAACCTGTAATTTTTCAGCAATGCGGGCCGCCTGCGTGCCTTTACCGGCTCCAGGCGGCCCGAGAAGTATTACCTTCAATTCTGTGAATAGCCCCTTATATTTTTGTGCGAAGCCTCTATTTAATGAAGCCTTCGTAATTACGCATTAATAATTGTGACTCTAATTGTCTCATGGTATCCAACGCCACACCTACCATAATTAGCAGACTGGTGCTGCTCAATGTAAGCGACCGAACATCGGTAGCCGCGGTGATGAAGAACGGCAGCACTGCAATGATACCCAAGAAGAACGCACCGCCCCAGGTAATACGCACTAGTACGCGCATTAGGTAATCCTGAGTCGGCTTCCCTGGTCTGATACCCGGAATGAAACCACCGTTGCGTTGCAAGTTACCCGCCAGGTCCTGTTGCTGAAAAGTCACTATGGTGTAGAAGAAAGTGAACACCACTACCAGCACAAACACCACTACCCAATACCCGAAGGCCGACGGGTCCAGAGAGTTTGCCATGAACTGCGCCAGCCGAGACACAATTCCTTCATTCAATGGATTTGTGAAGTAGTTAGCTATAGTTCCCGGTAATATGACAATTGAGAAAGCGAATATCAACGGGATCATACCCGCAGAGTTCACTCTTAACGGCAAGAACGTTGATCCGCTTTGCCGCTGCATCCTACCTCCCCGGAACACGCTGCGCCCGTACTGAACGGGAACTCTGCGTTGCGCCTCCGTGAACAAGACGATGCTGTAAATTACTACAAAAGCGAATACCCCTAGAAGCAGCAGGCCTGCAGCCTGACCACTCTGCAAAAAGCCCTGTCCCACGACCTGCGGGAACCGGGCCACGATTCCACCAAAGATGATCAGCGAAATTCCGTTACCCAAGCCTCGCTCCGTGATTAGCTCACCAAGCCAGACAAGGAACAGAGTGCCCGCCACCATCGACACGACCATAGCTAGGGTCGGCAGGTTCAATCCAAAAGTAATATCGCGAAGCACGCCGGACTGATTGAGCAGCGTAAGCTGTCCCCAGCCCTGCATAAAAGCAATTGGGACCGCCAACCAGTGAGTAAACTGGTTGATTCGCTGCCGGCCGTACTCGCCCTCTTGTGAAAGAGACTTGAGGCCAGGAATAACCGGCACAAGAATCTGCATCACAATGGATGCCGTAATGTACGGGTAGACTCCCAGTGCAGCCACACTAAGATTGGCTAGAGCACCGCCACTGAACAGGTCCAGGAATCCCAATATAGCCTGGGACTCAAATGCCTGGCTCAGAGCTTGGTGATCCACACCTGGAACAGGTACGTGAGCTACGAACCTAAAGACCACTAGCATAGCCAGCGTGAATAGAATTTTGCCACGCAGATCGGGTATCTGCATAGCATCTATCATGGACTGGATCAGCTGAGGTCTGGATATCTGTTGCGAACGCGCAGCCTGGTTCTGACGCATTAACCGATCTCCCTGACGCTTCCCCCTGCAGCTTCAATCTTCTGGCGTGCAGACGCCGAGAATTTGTGTGCTGCTATCGACAGCGGGATTTCTATTTCCCCGCGCCCCAAGATCTTGATCGGTGTCTTCAGTTCCCTGACAATGCCCGCTTCGCTTAGAAGCTGAGGTGTTATCTCGGTGTTGGCCTCAAACACTACGAGTCTATCAAGATTCACAGGTGTATAAGAAACTCTGAAGATGTTTGTGAAGCCGCGCATCATAGGCAGCTTTTTCATAAGGGCTAGTTGGCCGCCCTCAAAGCCTGGGCGAACACCGCCACCGCTACGGGACTTCTGTCCCTTCATGCCTTTGCCGGAGTAGCTGCCGAAACCGCTGCTATCTCCGCGGCCAATGCGGCGCCTCTTTTTGTGCTTACCGCCCGGAGGATTAATCTCGTGTTGTTGCATTTCAACCTTTTAATAAATCTTAGGTGATTTTGGAATATTCGGACCGTTCTGCATTACTACGAACGCCTACGAGCCACTCTCCACATGATGGAGTAATTTTCAATAGGCCCACGTTACTTATACGCTACTAGTCAGCCGGTTGGACTTCTACCAGATGACGCACCTTGTGAAGCATACCCATTATGGTAGCCGAGTCATCGTGTATAACCGTCTGGTGAAGCTTACGAAGACCCAGCGCCTCAATGGTGCGCCTCTGGTCCCTAGCGTAGCCTATTCCACTA
>CAUZQF010000060.1:0-10602 GCA_963581905.1 Dehalococcoidia bacterium | reverse complement strand
GTTGCAACGCGGATGGAAATGGCAACCTATGGGCGGATTGATCGGTGAAGGAACCTCACCAGTCAAGATGATCTCTTCCCTCTCAATGTCTGGATGAGACGGCAGCGCAGCTGACATCAGTGCCTTCGTATATGGGTGAAGCGGGTTGTCGAATAGTTCTTCGGTTTCGGCTTCCTCTACAAGCCTACCCAAGTACATCACGCCTACTTTATCGCACATGTACCGCACTGTAGCCAGGTGATGCGCAATCAGGAGGTATGAGAGGTTATGTTCCTCTTGAAGGTCCTCAAGAAGGTTCATTATCTGCGCACGAATAGAAACATCCAGCGCCGATACAGGCTCGTCCAGAACGATCAGTCGTGGCTTAAGAGCTAGCGCGCGGGCCACTCCGATTCTCTGTCGCTGGCCACCACTAAATTCGTGAGGAAACAGGTCGGCCTGGTACGCCTGTAGTCCGACCTCTACCAAAAGTTCCTCTACACGAGTCTTAATCTGACCCTTGGTCAAGGTGCTATTTACTACCAGGGGCTCCCCTACGATTCCGCTGACCCTCATGCGAGGATTCAGAGAGGCCCACGGGTCCTGGAATACGGCCTGAACGCTGGACTTGTATATCTTATTATCTTCTTTGGTCATATCCAAGGCATTTTTGCCATCGAATATGATTTCGCCTTCGGTGGGATTTTCCAGCAGAAGAACCATCTTGGCGGTCGTCGTCTTGCCGCAGCCAGACTCCCCCACCAGTCCGTAGGTCTTCCCCTCTTCGATTTCCAGGTCGATGCCGTCCACTGCCTTCAGCCAGGTCTTTTGCCTGCTAAAGAGGCTCGTAGCGACAGGAAAATGCTTCTTAAGGCCTTTTACTTGTAGAACAGTATTGCCACTCGAAGTGCTCAAGTTCTCTCCCTCTAATCATCTGCCTCAGTAGTTGTGGGGGCCGCTTCTGCATCTGCCGCACTTGTGGCCGCTGCCGGTGTAGATGCCCCGTCTTCTCGCAACCAGCAGGCAGCAATCTGACCGTCACCCACATCAAATACAGGCGGATATGCCTGATGACATTTCTCCATCGCGTAAGGACACCTAGGAGCGAAAGAACAGGCATCGGGAAGGTCAAAAAGCACCGGGGGCTGGCCAGGTATGGCGTAGAGTCTCTGTGCCTTCTCTTCCATCTTCGGCACAGACTGAATAAGCGCTTCTGTATATGGATGCGAGGGGTTATTGAATATCTGCCTTACATCACCCTGTTCCACAATCTTGCCAGCGTACATAACCGCCACGCGGTCGCACATTTTGGCCACGATTCCGAAGTCGTGAGTGATGAAAATAATACCTACGCCAGTCTCTTCCTGAAGGTCTCGAAGAAGCCTCAGGTACTGGGCCTGAATCGTCGCATCCAGCGATGTTGTAGGCTCGTCAGCGATGAGTACCTCAGGGTCGCATGAGATGCCAATTGCACCAACCACACGCTGCCTCATCCCCCCGCTAAGCTGGTGCGGGTAGTCCTTTATCCGGATTTCCGGCGCAGGAATTCTGACCCTGCGAAGCATTTCAATAACGTTGTCTTTCAGCCCTTGTCCGGACTGATTCTTGTGTATTTTTAATGCCTCGCCAACCTGGTCCTCAATGTCAAACACAGGATTGAGAGCTGTCATTGGGTCTTGCAGGACCATGGCGATCCTGTCACCTCGAATTTTTGCCATCTCCCCTTCGTCAAGCTGAAGGATATCTTCACCCATCAATTTGACTTGGCCACCAACGATGTGGCCAGGAGGAGAAGCCACGAGACGCATTATGGACAGTGTGGTCACGGACTTGCCGGAACCGGACTCGCCAACGATGCCCAGGGTCTCTCCCTTTCTGAGCTGGAAACTGACGCCGTCCACGGCCTTTACAACGCCCCATCTAGTCACGAAATAGGTGCGCAGATCCTGCACGTCTAGAACTACATCACCTATACGGGTTTCGTTATTCATCCTTATTGGACTCCTCTCAATACGGATACATTCCAGTGCTAATCGAGGCCCAGTTGCCGGGCCCATTGGAACTACAGTTGGAACCTTTCTAAGTAGGTGCCAAATCTAAGTAGGTGCCAAAACCCATCCAAAATAATTGTCGCAACTATAGCTAATCTCCCCGCAAAACGCAACCCGACATCAGAATACATTGCGCTTCACAGGCCAATCAGGAAATCAAAGCGGGAGCAGCTGTGCACATCCTTATTAATGTGCCTGGAGCCTTACTGCACGTTGGCGACATGCACGCCAGACAAGGTGAAGGCGAGATCTGCGGAGCCGTAGGTATCGAAACGGGCGGAAAGGCTCGCCTGCGCTGCGAACTGTCAGAGCGACTGCATCCCATGACCTGGCCGCGAATTACAGATGAGAGGCTTATCATGACCACTGGCATCGCAAAGCCTGCCGAGGACGCCTTCCGCATAGCCCTGTCGGAGATGATTCTTTGGCTGAAGGAGGACTACGGGTTTGCCAGAGGCGAGGCTTACCTATTTCTTGGAGAGGTTCTCGAGGCTCGATGCACCCAGTTCGTCAACCCGATTTTTAGCTACGTTGCCAAGGTTAATCGCAAATACCTGCCTCAGCGCATTTAGCCTTCTGACAGGCAGGGCAGGCTGAGCCTACTGTGGTTCAGGGAAGAAATCGGCACCCTTCATCATGGTGTCCTGCTGCTTGATTGCCAGACCACGGACCCTGGGCAGGTAGTCATTGGTCCAGCGAGGGTCATTATGCACTGCTGCGCGGGCCTTTTCGTAGTGTGTGTAGTCCTGATAGGCCCAGATGTGCACGATTCGATGCTGCGGCCCTATGTCTGTGTAGTACCAGCCTGCCAGCTTGATGCCCTGGTCCTCGCGGATTTTTAGCGCTACCTCTTTTACGGCCTTCATGTACTCGGGCACTGCGCCGGGTTTGAGGTCGTAAACTCGCATGTTGTAGATCATGTCTCTCTCCTGATAGTTTATTGCCAGGCCAGTACAGCAGTTTCCCGCCAGACTGCACACGAAGGGCACACAGCCTCGCTGGCCGGGGCGCGGCTATCATCCCATATATTGGATACAAGTCAAGGTTAAAATTCCGCCATGGGTTTATAGCCTTAGTACTGATATATAAGTCTAGCCTCTCATCCGTAGGAGCAGATTATGAAAGCCCTCGTCTACCACGGCAATCGAGACCTTCGACTAGAGTCTGTACCAGACCCGTAAGCGGGGCACGACGAGGTACTGATTCACGTAGACTACTGCGGTATCTGCGCCACAGATGTGGAAGAGTATCTTGACGGTCCCCTATTTATTTCCGGTGATAAATAAGCCCAATCCGATCACTGGCAAGAAAATCCAGCTCATCTCTGGTCACGAGATCACGGGCAGCATCCAAGAGGTAGGGCGAGACGTCCACAACCTGGCCGTGGGCGACCGAATGATCATCAACGGCCAGGTTGACCTGTAACGTCTGCTACTGGTGCAAAAGAGGAGAGGTGACGCAGTGCTCCTCCATCGCGGCAGTTGGCTTCAACATCGATGGTGGCCTGGCAGATTTCATCTCATGGCCCGCCACCAATGTCTTACGCCTTCCTGATAACGTAAGCTCTGAACAGGCGGCGCTGGCGGAGCCTGCTGCTGTCGCGCTGCATGCCATCCCACGCAACCAGCTTCAGCTGGGATAGACCACAGCCATCATCGGCGTGGGCACAGTGGGAATTCTGGCCATGCAGGCGGCGAAGTCCATCGGCGGGAAAGTCTTCGCGATCGACAAGCGAAAGATGAGCCTGGACATGGCGAAGACCCTGGGTGCTGATGCCGTCATCAACAGCGTGGAGACGGATGCAGGCCATTGCGCCGAACGTCCGCTGTGCCGATCCCGGTCCTGTCGGCCAGCCCCTGCCCAGCGAGCCTGATTACCCGACAGTAACCGTTTCTGCTCCCAGTGAGAGCGTGATGATCATATCGACCCGTTCATTGCCACCTCAGTATGTTGTGAAAATCATTTCTGGTCTTCCTGGCGGCTGTGCGCAGTTCGACGGCTACACGATGGTCCGCGAAGGCGACGATATTCGCATCTCCATAACCAACCTGATGCCTTCACCGGAAGCGCCAGTGTTGTGCACTCAGATATATGCCTACCACGACACAAGCATCAACATAGGTAGCGATTTTAAGGGCGGCGTCAAATACTCCATACACGTCAACGACTTCCCAGCAGAGACCTTTGTTGGCGTCGGTGGCCCAGGTGGAAGCCAGTCCGGTATCGACATTCCTCTTGGAGAGTCGGCCCAGATGGAAGATCAGGACCTTGTCTTGGAGTTTATCGAGGTTACAGATGACTCCAGATGTCCTGCCAATGTTGTCTGCGTGTGGGCAGGCCAGGCAAAAATTCTGATTTCGGCCTCAACGCAAGGAGAAAAATTAGGACAACACGAGCTTGTGCTGGCCCCCACCGATGCTTCGTCTAACAGCGTCAAGATTGAAGGCCGTACAGTAACCCTTGTTGCTCTAAACCCATATCCAGGCACAGCTGGCTCTACAGCGAGTCCCGACTACGTGGCCACGCTTACAATTTCGCAACCCACAGTCAGCGAAGAGCCGACCTCAGTTCCAACTGCGACCGTGTGGGCTGAAGCGATACCAAACGAACCCAGATCCGTGGTATTGCATGCGGAGATCGTCGGCGGCGCTGACAACGACCAGAGCCTGTACTGCCTCGGCACTGAATGGCAGTTCGGGGACGGCAACGGTATGGCATCGATTGCCAGCTGTTTGCCCTGGACATCTTCCTCCACGGTACAACGAAATTTCGAGGCGAATTACACCTACGACACTCCTGGAACGTACGAAGTAAAATTTTCCTACGGCACGATAATAGCGACCTCGATTATCGTAGTGAATTAGACCTTAGCTTTCCTGAAAGCATAAAGACTTAAATGGGCGGGCCAAGTGCCTGCCCATTTTCTTTGGCGAAACCTGTCGGTGTTGCGCCGCCCATACCCAGAGCACAAGCCGTAAGAATTCCAGCGCAGCCACCAAAGTCGCTCACGGATCACCCTCAACATTTGTTTCGACGGTAGCCAGAATATAGCAGCGGCTTACGGGTCAACGCAGCCTCTCGTTCAGACGAAATTCCAAACGTGCATTATTAGATAATAATCTCCTGAGCCAATACTATTTATTAGGAATTTGTGCAATAAACGACACCAACCCACCGCATTATCATGCGGGCGAATACCTTTTATTATATTTAGCATATAAACGTTGACAGCTCTGAACTTATTATGCTAGGGTTGGCTGCCCTTACAGAACAGAAGACAGAATTATCGCCCGTTTCTACGAGCCAGAAAATAGATCTGCCCAGACACACTGATAAGGAGTATTAGGAACTTTTAAAAGGATGGAACGATAACGATGTTGCTGTATAAGGCATGTCCCCGGTGTCAGGGAGACCTGAACGTGAATAGGGATATGTATGGAGAATATAAGGAATGCCTGCAATGTGGATTTTCGCAGGACATTCAGCCTAAGCCCCGAAAGGCCTTTGACTGGGCCAAAACCCGTGGCAAGCCAGGCCGAAGGCCTAAAGAAGCCGCCGCTTAAATATAAGGGGCCGCCTGCGGACCCAATGGGTTGTGTGGGCGGCAACCTCCTCATTTAACCGATCTCCCTAGTTAATACACCCCTCCCGCGCTGCTATTTCATCAGTGCTGTTGTGCGCCCTATTTCCTATGGTCGCTAAAGGCCGTAGCGTGTATCATACCTGTGAAAGACGCCTTCCTCAGCGCCAAGCTGCGTATGGCGTCGATGACCATTTACTAAGGACAATATCCCATGACCACCCCTGCAGAACGAGATGATACGCCACCAGCGCCTTGCCCTCTTTGCGGCGATGCGATGCGCAAAGAGTTCGACGGCGTCCGTCAGCCTCCTATGCCCAGCGTATTCTGGTTCTGCACCAACAAGGCTTGCGCCGACGGCAAGCGAAATCGCCTTTTCCAGGGGGGGTAGCTCAACCGACTAACAGACAGCCTCTCCTAAAGCATTAGTAGAGGTTGTCGGCTCACTACCATGCGAAAAATTACTGTAAAAATCCCCGCTACAACGGCCAACATGGGCCCTGGATTCGATTGCCTGGGAATGGCTCTAGATATCTGGAATACCGTAACCGTCGAATTAGGCAAGACCGGCATAGAGATCACAGGCCGGGGTGCGGGCATTCTTCCCAGGGGATCCTCCAATCTCGTTCTCAGATGCTTCAAAACCGTTTTTGAAAGACTGGGTAAGACGGTTCCCGAGGCGAAGATAACCTGCCACAACGACATCCCCGTGAGTCGCGGTCTGGGCAGTAGCTCCGCTAGCATCGTAGGCGGCCTAATGGCTGCGAACGAGGTGTGCGACAGGCCTTTTTCGAAGGAAGCTCTTCTGGACATTGCCGTTGAGATCGAGGGCCACCCGGATAACGTTGTCCCCGCGCTGCTAGGCGGTTGCCAGATCAGCGTTCCGGACGAGGGTGAGCTGATTACCTGCCAGGTCCCGATTCCAGAAGAGCTGAGCGCCGTGCTCTTCATTCCCGACGTGCCCATGTCCACGGCTCAGGCGAGAAGCGTGCTGCACCCGACCGTTGACAGGGCAGACGCTGTATATAATATTGGTAGAGTGGCTATCCTGGTAAATGCGCTGGCTACAGGCAACCTGGAGCACCTAGGCATCGCTACGCAGGATCGACTGCACCAGCCGGCACGCCAGGAGATATTCTTTCCAATGAAGAACATCTTTAAGGGCGCTATGGATGGTGGTGCAATGGGAGTCTTTCTGTCAGGTGCAGGCTCCACAGTGCTGGCCCTGACGCCTACTAAGGAGTTCACCATTGGCTACGAGATGGCAGACGCCGCCTCTAAGTCAGGCGTTGGCGGCGAGATCAAGGTGACGAAGCCCTCCGCTATGGGCGCGCACGTAGAACCTCAGTAGTCGCCTCACATACGTTTCTACCGCGCCTATCAAAGTAAGCAATCAACTATTCCAGAGGCTAGCCCTTGGCGCTAATCGTTCAAAAATATGGCGGCAGCTCGGTGGCAGACGCCGAGAAGATACGTGATGTCGCATCTCGTGTCGCCAAGGCCCATGACGATGGCCACCAGATCGTAATCACGCTATCGGCGATGGGCGATACAACCGACGACCTGCTTGAACTGGCCAGCCAGATTTCCGACAATCCAGATCCGCGAGAAATGGACGTGCTCCTCTCCACTGGAGAGCTGGTGTCTTGCACTCTAATGGCTATGGCGCTCAGGAATATGGGTTATGAGGCCATCAGCCTCAGCGGCGCGCAGGCAGGCATTCGCACAAACACCAGCTTCGGCAGGGCCCGCATCGCCGGCATCGACCCAGCGCGAATGCACCAGGAGCTGGACAAAGGCAAGATCGTCATCGTGGCGGGATTTCAGGGCATAACCGAGGACATGGACGTAACAACCCTTGGTCGCGGAGGCTCGGATACGACTGCGGTGGCACTGGCGGCGGGCTTGGGAGCACAGCGCTGCGAGATATACACGGATGTAGACGGCATCTATACGGCCGATCCCAGGCTAGTGCCGAAGGCGCAAAAGATGGATGAGGTTGGCTTCGAGGAGATGCTGGAGCTGGCCAGCTATGGCGCCAAGATGAATCCACGATCAATAGAGTTAGGAATGCATTACGACGTGCCGATACTAGTTGCGTCTAGCTTTTCAGACAACCCAGGTACGCTTATTCATGGGGGAGCCGAAATGGAGATTAATGTTGGTGAAATTCGCAATCGAGTGAGAGGCATTGCCACCGATACCAACGTTGCCAAGATAACCATTCACGGCGTAACCGACAGGCCAGGCATTGCCGCTGGCCTTTTCAAGCCGCTAACCGACGCGGACATAAGCGTGGACGTAATTGTCCAGAACACCAGCGTCGAAGGCACAACCGACATGACCTTCACCGTGAAGCGCACGGACCTATCTGCCGCCCTGAAGGTCGTTGAGCCTCTCATGAGAGAGCTGGGCAGCGGGAGCTTCACCAGCGCCGACAATTTGGCTAAGGTCAGTATCATTGGCACCGGCATGCAGGACTCGCCAGGCTACGCTTCTCGCATGTTTAGCGCACTGGCAGATGCCAACATTAACATCGATATGATCACAACATCGGAGATTCGCATCACCTGCCTGGTGGAAGAGAGCCAACTAGCGGAGTCGGCCAGAGCGCTTCACAACGCATTTCAGATGGACCAGCCAGAATAACTAATCTGATAACTCCCATTGCATAGGCAGGTCAACCAATCAGCGGCTATATTGTTTCTGGGCAACACTGGTCCAATATAAAAGGAGTGGAGGGCATTTTGGCGGTCCCATTCCTGTCCATAATAATTCCTGCATTTAACGAAGAGGCCCGGATCATAGCTTCGCTGGATATCCTTTTGGAGTATCTGCGCATCCAAAGCTACACCTGGGAACTGATAGTCGTGGACGACGGCAGCACAGATGATACGCCCGCCATGTGTTCTAAGTGGGCCTCGTCGGTTGACGAAGCGCGCGTTATCTCCATTCCACATGCAGGCAAAGGCTCCGCCGTTAGGCACGGCATGCTGAGCGCCAGCGGGCAGTATCGTATGATGTGCGACGCTGACACCGCAATGCCAGTGGAATACATAGAAGCTTTCGTTACCAAGATGAAAGAGGGATTCGACATAGTGATTGGCTCCCGCCAGATTGAGGGCGCCAGGAGATTTGGTGAATCCCACATGCGCCACCTGATGGGCAGAGTGTTCAACAAGGCGGTGCAAGCCATTACCATAAGCGAATTCATGGACACGCAATGCGGATATAAGTGCTTCAAAGGCAATGTGGCCGAGAAGCTGTTTAGCTTGCAGCGCACCAACGGTTGGGGCTTCGACGTTGAAATTTTACGGCTGGCGGTGGAGAACAATCTTCAAGTCCTGGAAATGCCCATTGACTGGTATCACATGAAGGACAGCAAGGTTAGGCCGGGGATAGATTCCCTATCGATGTTGCGAGACGTGATCGCTGTCAGATTGCGTAGCAAAGGCCAGAAAAACGAGGCCCGATCGATCATTTCCGGCAATTCAGAAGATGTCCTCCCCTACCTTGGGAAGAATACTACTAAGGACTCCTGAGGGGTCGCGGCAGGGCTAAAACGGCTATTTGATCGATTTGTTTTCCAAAATATAGCCAAGAAGCACATTTTATCCTTGCGCTGAAGCCATCTATGCGATACAAATTATCAGAATCCACCTAAGTAGAGGGCTATGAATAGTAATAGAACAATGGATAGAGAAAAAATTAGAAAAGACCGGGCCAAAAAAGCCGTCGAACTTGCCATGGGTAACAGATGGGAAGATGCGATTGCCATGAACCAGTCAATTCTCAAGGACTTCCCAGAAGACCTTGAGGCATTCAATAGACTGGGCAAGGCGTTTAGCGAACTCGGCCGGAACAACGACGCAATAGAGTCCTTTGAAAAGGCTTTAGCGCTGTCTCCCCACAACAGCATCGCACGCAAGAACCTGGACAGGCTTTCCCGTCTGCGTGATGCCGGGGAGTCGGTAACCGTTTCCATAACCGGTTCAAAGTCGGTAAACCGAGTCTTCATTGAGGAGAGCGGGAAGTCCGGCGTAACGTTGCTGCTAAACCTCGCGGTGCCCAAGGTGCTGGTCAAGCTAGCTCCTGGACACATTGTGCACCTGAAGATAGAGGGCAACAAACTGAACGTGGAAAACTCCTTAGGTGAACCTGTAGGAAGAGTCGAGCCCAAGCTGGCATCCCGGCTAGTCCGACTCATGAACGGTGGCAACGAGTACGAAGCGACGATTACCAGCACCAGCGTGCAGGACCTGAGGATCATGATCAGGGAGTCGTACAAGCACCCGTCTCAGGCCAACATAGTGTCCTTCCCATTACGAAGTGAAGGAGACTATCGAGTCTATATGCCCAGCGCAGGATTGACATACGAAGACAACGAACCCGATAGCGAAGCCCTTTCAGGCCCCATGAACAAGGACTGGTCGGACGACGACACGGAACCTGGAGACGACGAGGCATTCACACCCGTTTTCAGTCGCATGGTCAACTCCGGCGACGACAATTCGGACGACGACTACCAGTAAAGTCCGACTATCTCTAGATTAGACAAAAAGAGGCGGGTTATATATAACCCGCCTCTTTTTTTTACGACTATAGTTGACGCCACTAGCCCTGCTCGGCAGCCGTCTCTTTGGTCTCTGGCGATGCCAATGGCCGCTCGCGGTAGTAGAGGCCCCAGCGCTGCATTAGTTCCTTCACGTCGGGACTGTCTAGCTCAACCAACTGCCTGAAGAAGCCCGCCATGGCGTGGGCATGCAGCAACTCCTCTGAACAGACCCAACTGGACTCGCTGGGCACAATGTAAAGAAGACCGTTCTGGTGTTCGCACTGTATCTCCAGACGCTTGCCGCCAGTGTCCTGCTTGAGTGTCAGTCCGAATTCCGGCATTTCTAGTCCTCTTTCAACACGATATTTTTTCAACTGGGCAACCAGATTATATCAGACACCCTGCTGCCATCCGGACAGAATGTTGACGGTGATTCC
>CAUZQF010000059.1:0-10614 GCA_963581905.1 Dehalococcoidia bacterium | reverse complement strand
CTAACAACAAGATCCTTATGCCACATAGTCCGAGCGTCGGAGCCAACTCGCTGGCCAGCCTACACGCCTACTCCACAGTCACCAATGCCGTTCGGCCTCACGAGTTCTCAGAAGAGTTTACCGGACCCGCCGAGCGTATAGCCGAACTGTTCGTCGACCCTATTATTCCGGCAAATGGAAGCATTAAATTATCCGACCGGCCGGGTTTGGGAGTCGAGTTGAACGAACGCGCCCTGGCTAAGGCAATTGTGGCATAAATATGACAAAAAGGTAGGCAATTGACGCACCTGGATTACGAGAATTGACATAGGTGATTCATGTCTGCAGACTGGCCGCGCCGGTGTTATAATGCGCCGAGTTGGTTAGTTCATTCAACAGAAACGCAACGCAATAGCCTCAAGCGAACGTAGTTATGAGAAGGCTAATGTCGGGTCTGCTGAGCAGTAATTTTTGATCAACAAATAGTAAGTATGGATCATAGGAGGAAACAATGCCGGAATTCGAATCTCAGGTTTATGTATGTAACGGGAAAACTGACGACGGCAACCACTGCGGTGACAAGGGCAGCGCCGCCATCAGAGCGAGGTTCAACGAGCTTCTTAAAGAGAACGACCTTCTTGGCAAGGTAATGATCTCAAACACCGGTTGCACAACCCAGCACAGGTTCTGCGAGAGCGGACAGGGCAGCATCACGGTCTATGGCCCCGGCTCAGAAAAGGGCGGCACCTGGTACATCGTGACTCCTGACAATGTAGAGGAGATCGTCACGAAACACCTGATAGGCGGCAACAAAGTGGATAGCCTGGTCAACGACAGGATGAGCGTAAAGCTCGGCTAGCCCTCTGACCACAACCGAATATTAAGAAGGGCCAGGGATTTTATCTCTGGCCCTTCTGCTATTCCCCGCACTACCAATACCGCGCATGCTAGCTGCCATATCTCAGACGACGCAGTGGCGGCAACGCATGTTGCGCATGTCGTAAATGAGCTCTTTGTCCCCATCCACTATGGCGAAATCCAGTAGCACACGTAACGCCTTGGACTCGTCGGCGAGACCATACTCCTCAGTCATTGTTTTTAAGTAAGCGGCCTGGTCTTCCTCAACCTCCACACTTATCTGGATGATATTCTTGCGCGGCATCTTCTTCCCCTTGCCTTAAATTCTGGTCTCTACAGTATTACAAGGTGGCGGCTTCCCAAAACAAAAAGGGCGAATGAGATTTATCCCATTCGCCCTCAAATTATTCCAATAACCTAGTTAGACAGCCTTCAGGAAATTCATCTTCTCGAAGGTACCGTTTACGATAGGCTTCGCGTCGATCTCCAGCCAGTCCTCCAGAACCTCGGTGTAGAGGCCGCGGAAGTCGTTATTGAAGGCCAGGTCTCCCTCAATCAGCTTGTCGGCGTCCAGTGACGGGTATTCGCCGTAGTGGCCACCCTTCACGCTATCGCCGATCATGAAAGCAACTCCCCCTGAGCCGTGGTCGGTGCCGTTGCCGTTGTCCCTGACGCGCCTGCCAAACTCGGAGAAGACGAACATCAGAACGTCGTCGCCGGCGTTTTGGGACTTGAGGTCGCTGTACAGGTCGTTGATGCCAGCTGCTACGTCCGTCCAGAGGCTGGCCTGAAGAGCCACGCCGTTGGTATGCACGTCAAAGCTGCCATGCTGGGTGTAAACGATTCGAGTTCCGATATCGGCGGTCAGTACCTGGGCTGCACCCTTCATCGCCTTGGCGAAAGAGTTGTTGCCGTATTCGATATCAGAAGAGTACTTCTCTGGAGCGGTTCGAAGAACGTCAGCGCCCTTCAAGGCATCCAGGCCGGTGCGGCTAAGGAAGTCCATTACGGGGCCACTGCCTATAGCCTGCTTGTACATGTTGGCGAAGAGTTCGAGAGCCTCTGCCCTCTGGTCCGTGCCATCTACGTCGTTCAGCAGACCGTAAGTCTCCAGGTCTGTGACAGAAGCCACTGGCGCGCCCTTGGAGATCAGCGCTCGGGGTAGACCGGCGCCGAAGTTGACCGCTCCCACGACGTTCTCGCCGTTAGGATCCATCTCCCTGAGTGCCTGGCCTAGCCAACCCTGGTCGCCTAGCTTGTCCGGTTCGGCCGTGTGCCAGATGTCCATGGACCGGAAGTGTGAGCGGTTAGGCGTCGGGTAACCCACGCCGTGGATGATGGCCATTTTCCCATCATCAAAAAGGTCTTTGACCGGAGCCATACTGGGGATCATGCCGTACTCATCGTCCAGGCGAAGTATGTCCTCTAGCTCGGTGCGAACATTGGGGCGATTATCCACATACTTTGGGTTTGTGAATGGCACGATGCAGTTCAGGTAGTCATTGCCACCGGACAACTGCACCATTACTATCTTTCGATTCTTTCCGCTCATTACTTTCTGTCCTCCTAGATGCCGAATGCCTGAGAAGATGTTGGCTAGTATTTAAACTTAGTTAATTGCGTTAAGCCTTCTGAAATACCTGGAAACGATGTCGACCCGTCTCCAGTACATAGACCCTTTCCTGCTCGTCCAAAAGGACGGTAACAGGATCCCAGAAGTAGGGCTCGATTCGAGCTGAGATCTCATGCTCATCATCAGTGTCCACGTCGAAGACCGGCTGGAATGTACTGCGGGCTACTAGTTCGTCCTGCTGGGCCTCCAGGTATTCTGTGGACCAGGCAGAGAGCGTGGCCTGTCCGCGCAACTGCTTGATGAAACTGCCGTCTGGAGCCAAGACCTGCAATCGCTGGTTGCCCCAGTCTGCGATATACATGTTGCCATCAGAGTCGACGGCAACACTGGAAGGCCGACGAAGCTGGCCTTCGCCGTCACCTGTAGTGCCGTACTTAGCAATGAACTCACCGTCAGAAGTGAACTTCTGGATGCGGTCATTGCGCCAGTCCGCTATGTAGATAAGGCCTTCTTTATCGAGACAAATGCCCCAAGGCAGATCGAACTCGCCGTCGCCGCTGCCCTCAGATCCAAACTTGCTAATGAACTTGCCGTTCTTGGTGAATTTCTGAACGCGGTTGTTCCTATGGTCCACCAGCAACAGGTTGTCATCAGCATCAAAGACCATACCGGATGGGCCGTCGTACTCGCCATCTCCGGTGCCTTTGGTACCCCACATGGACTCGTAGTTACCTTCCTGGTCGAAAACAGTTATTCGCTGCAGGAAGTCGTCAGCCAGATACAGCTTCTCTTGGCTATCAAGAGCCAAGGCCGTGGGCCATATCATCTGACCGTCGCCCTTGCCGTACGTGTTTATCTGACCAAAGAACTCGTGCTTCAGGTTAACTACCTGAATGCCAACGATGTTGAGAGACTGGGTGTTGCTGCGGCTGGCCACATAGATGCGGCCGTCGCCTTTGATGGCCATTCCCATGGGCAGGTGAAATCCTCGTCCACCCTGGTCGGCCACGAACCCTATAGTGTCAACGTATTCGAGATTGACCTTTTGGGTACCGGTTTCTGTTGCCATTATATAATCCTCGCGATGCTGCGCATGATTTTGTTGTACATCAGGTTAGGCGAGACCGCCTACACCATCTGGTATTCCTGAGTCGTTACCACCAGCTGTAACATAGCAATAATATGTTTTTCGGACTCCGCAATGGCCTCGGGGCTATCAAACCTGAGGTTGCCCCACTTGCCGGCGTAGTCGATGAGGCCCCGCCTTGAGGTATCCAGCAGTGGAATTGGTCCGAGCAGATTGAGACAACTGTCTACCAGATTTTCAGGAGTAAGCTGACTGTTGTCTGCCTGTCCCTCTACTCGCTTGACCAGGGACTGGACTCCTGACTTGGAGCTGTCACCCATTACCTTGCTGGCGAAATTGATCCTTTGAACGTACGCACCCGTATTGATCCAGTCCTCGCCGCCCTGCCAGCCTTCAACGCTGGGTGGGTTCAGCAGGTCCTGGCCCATATTGGCGGAGACGCTGGCCGCGGCATAGGTCTCCAATGAGGGCACGCCCAAGTCGCCCGCTAGTCTAAGCATGCCAACTACCATCTCGGCAGGACTCTTGATCCTGGCGAACCTGGCGTCTTCAGCCTTGAAGAACTCGGAGTTGAACATGACCCTGAGCATGGCCCCTATGCTGTAGTCGGACTCGAAATAGGCCTTGACCATAAGGTCAATTGCTTTCGGGTCTCGTGGCTCAACGAGGGGCCACTGGGGAACGGGGGGCTCATCCGCAACGAAGTAGTGGTACAACTGCCTGGCAAGGAACCTGGGAGTTGCGTCCTGCTTGCAGATGATGTCGATCACATCCTCGCCATTGAAGTCCCCGGACTCGCCTAGGAAATTCTTAATGCCGTGATCATGATCTTCCTCGTCGTACTCAAACTGCCAGGCGATGTAGCCGTAAGGCCTAGCGGTGTTGTTTCGCATCTTTATAGCCATGTAGTCTGTGTTGACAACTCGCCAGCCGGTGAATGCCCTGGCGCACTCCTTAATATCGTCTTCAGAGTAGTTGCCTGCGCCCATGGAGAACAGCTCAAGAATCTCTCGACCGAAGTTCTCGTTGATGGATTCCTTATGATTGTCCTGGTTGTCCAACCACATCAGCATGGCTGGGTCTTTCGATAGCTGGACCAGCAAATCTCGAAAGCTTCCCATTCCGTAATTGCGGAACATCTCTATCTGGCTGGTGACGACTCTGGCCTGAATAAGCTTCGTTGCGGCCGTCGCAAACACACGATGCCAAAACAGCGCCATCTTCTCTTCAAGAGGACGTTTGCTGTTCACCATGCGGTAAACCCAGTAAGCGGCGCCAGACGCTCGGTTACGAAGGTCGGACTGATCCACGTGATATCTACGAATCAGGTCTTCTGGCAATTCGTTGATCTCGACGGGATTCAAGAGGTCTTCAACCGTATTTTCGTAACCACGCTCTGTTGCGAGTTCCAACTCTTCGGGAGTGGCTCCAAAAGAAGCCCTTCGAAGAAGATGCGCCATCAGCGCCGTGTCCTGATTAGCCTGGACACTGGTCATGTCCTACCTCCTGAACCGAAATCAATATGTTTTTTTAAGATCCGAGTCGTCATCAGGGTCGTCTAGACGGCCTCGATAGAAGTTTCATCCGCAGCCTCACGGTGCTCCAAAGTCTATCAATGGAGGCCACACCAGTCAAGAATAATTAGAAGCATTCTAATTGTGTTCACCACCGAATTCCTAATGCAATTATTCAACACTTCAGATTAATCGTCGATACCCCGATAAACATTCGAGCAACTTTAAGACTAAGACATTCCAAAAAGCACGTCAACCAACCTAAAACCAACGCGAACCCGCCTCACACACCTGGAAACCGGCCGTACCTTGCTCGTTATTTTGCAGCCACTCAACACCGCCAACTGTAGCTATTAGTCGCGGGGTGTGCGATATTTCGCAAAACAGTTCATCAAGGTCAGATATACGCTTCTAGCGTGGAGTCCAGCAAACCGTGACAACAAGACATACAGCGCGTCGCATACTTTTGTTCGGGGAAGAGCAGGAGAAGACCGACAAGGTTACCCGAATTCTCGAAGGCGATGGCTACATCGTTACAACTACCTTGAGCAGCATAACGGCCCTGGATTTGGCCGGTAACTCCGACTACGACGCCCTGGTGATTGACCATAGGGTTCCCCTAGGAGACCGCCACTATCTGTTGCGAACGGTCCAAGTTAAGGAGCCCTTTACTGCAACCGTGATTCTTGAAAGCCCTGCCTCTGTGGTCAGCCAACTCAAGGCAGCCTTTAAGGAAGTGGAGAGCTCCCGGCCTGATTAGTTCGAGGTCGTTATTTATAAGGGCGCGAGTTGGCTTGGTCATATGCCTTGCCCTTAGATGCAACGCAGGCTACAATTCAGACCGTATCGGGGTGTAGCGCAGTCGGTAGCGCGCCACGTTCGGGACGTGGAGGTCGCTGGTTCGAATCCAGTCACCCCGACCAATGCTTTAACAGCGCTAGTAATCATGGATACTGCTAGCCCTTAGCTATAAACTCATCCTCGGAAAACTAGTCTCATTACGCTAATGGCCAAGCGTGCACGCGACTCACAACAATATCTCTCTTGCGACTAAGGTCTATCCCCAGCTGAAGGTTTGCTTCGCATCCTAGCTTATGATGCCAACTATGAAGTCGGCGGACAACAATCGCTAAAGACAGGCGTGCAGAAGGTCCGGTCACGCGAAGGACAACTGCTGACCAGCGTCAACGCTCATTCCACTTCCGGCCACGCTATCTCTATTAAGAAGCTTTCCAGCGCCCTCCCGGTAGAGCGTTGCCGTATTGCGGCGCTAGTTTAGTCTTTGGGACCTGGGTATGAGCAAGGTGTTTACAACCAGCCGCATCGACTTATCCTGAGTGTCCTTGTGAGCGTCGCCGACAGCGTATAGGACACTTCCAGCTACCGTCTCCCGATAGAACCACGCCGTGAGCGTCTTCGAGTCCGCTTCCTCTTGACCTGGTTGGGCTGTAGCTGACTCGAAGTAGTAGGCTTTCAGGTCTTCTATTACCAGCTTGAACAGGGAGGGCGAATTTACGTCACCTTTTGACTCAGGTATGCCGCCGTCCAGGAATTCGCCCACGAACGAACCCATTGATTCCAGGGCCAGACCACTGGCGCCAACGGTGGTTCGTTTGCGGTTGTCCACAGAACGGTCGTACCACGGGCGCATCAGAGCTATCTCTTCAAGAAGTTTCGCCGTCAGCTTCGCCGAATCACTATCGTCAGCTTCCGGCAATGCGAAACTCACAGGGCACATCAAGGCTGCGGGTCCTTCCACAGGCAGTGCGTCTTCCAGGTAGTCTTGCAGAACAGGCCCGCTGGGAGCATCCAGGAGTTCCAGAGCGGCAGTGATAACCCTGTTTTGAAAGTCGGGGTCTCCGGGCACGCCGATAGGACGCCCTAACTCGAACGGCACCCACAATGCTCGAGGTGGCTTGATCTTCTCCGTATGCTCGCGTATCAAGCTGATCTGAGTGGTAGGGACACCCTCTTCTTCTATGTAGTGTGCAAGCCCGCCAACGGCGCGCGTGCAGTTCGGTCAGACAGGCACCAGTAGAGCGGCGTTTACACCATCTCCTTTGAGAAGGCCCGCCAGTGTCCGCGCTGCGGTCTCCATGAGGTGCGGCGCTGTGGCACCCATAAACGAGTAGTGATACTTCGCGACACTTCCAATAACGCCCCCTTCGGCCAACTCTCGAAGTCGGTCCAGTGGGAAAACGACGTTCCAGTCCTTCTGAAAGCCGCTGCGATCGTAGTTGGTCGATATGTGGCTCATCACCAGGTCGTTAGCATCTGTGTCCCCAGGTATCACCCGGTAATCCCCAGGAATATTCACGGCGCTGGCTCCCCCGAACGTAAACGGACGGTCGCTGCGCACATGCAGGCCTGCGGTCGATATAATGGCCACTCGCCGCTGGGCCAACGGGGGTCCTTCGACCCAAGGGCTGTCCTCGAACACAGGACATTCGAGGTTGAGCATACTGGTACGGGAACCCTCGAGCAGCTGACTCAGTCGGACCATCTGTATTCTCCTCTGGTGTAAATCCCAACATATGCAACCAGTACACGGTACCCGGTTCCTTGTTTTGACACTGATCGCATAATAGGATTCGCGACAGGTCCCGATTACAACGCTGACATATTACACCAGATCAACGACTTACTTTTGTTGGCACGAAAGTCGGATCACCGGTAGTTGCTTGGGCACACCTTATTCTGTGAAGCCGGATGCCTCTCGCCATGCCAGGTAGTCCTGCAAGCCATCGGCAAGCCCGAACTTGGCGGCGAAGCCCACGTCCTGTTCCATCCTGGTTGCGTCCATCCTACTGGCTCTGCCCGACAGCCCCCTATCTGCAACATCTTTGGTGGTAAGGTCGAGCCGCAATTCCTGCAGCACAGCGATTATATCGGCCATGCTAGAGGAATCCGCAGAGGAGTTGTTGTAGACGTCATAGGAAAGCCTGGGCGCGTCCAGTACCGCGGCCACTCCGTTGGCGATGTCGGTGACATAAGTGAACGAGCGCTTCTCTGCCCTATCGTCATCGCCGATTTCGATAGGCTCGCCATTGATGATGTTGGCTGTCCACTCCTTCAGTAGGGACTGGTTTTCCCGATGACCGGTAATTCGTTCCATAGGGCCATACGGTGTGCCCAGGCGCACGCTGACAGTCTGGAAACCATGCAATTCTCCGTACCGGCGGGTAAGCAATTCACTAGTATGTTTTCCGATGGCGTAGAGACTGCGAGGCTGCGGCTGCGTTTCCTCCGTCACGACCAAGGCCAGGTCTGGTCCGTCGCCATAAACGGAACCTGAGCTAACGTAAAGGAAGCGGTCCACCGATAGCCTGCTCGCCAGCTCCAGCATGTTCGTCGTGCCCATCAGATTAATTTCAACAATGGAGCGGCTACGTGACTTCTCTATCTCGGGAATGATGCCTGTAAAGACAGCAGCATGCACAATCCTGTCGACGCCTGTTCCTGCAGCCCGCTCTACGTCCTCTTGATTCAAGACATCGCCCTGAACGAAGCTCACCTGCGACTTCCACGGTTCCAGGTAGGCCGTGACCATGGCGTTTGGCGCCGCGATGTCCAGGCAAATTATGCTGTGACCCTTCATTGCAAGAGCCTTGACGATATTGCTCCCGACGAAGCCTGTTCCACCGGTTACCAGCGTTACCAAGGTGCCCTCCCCTTATATCTCATGGCCAATTAAGACTTCGTTCCAGAGAAGTCTTGCCTCTAAGACGCGTCATCACCGGGATTGTATCCGCAAGGCCATTCGCCTTCAATACCCAAAACCAACCAATGACCAGCGAAGGCAATTGGGTCGTTTGATTTGTGGTCAGCCCTAACATAAACTCCACGAAACATCCTGCGCCTTTGGGAGGCTGAGACATGACCATTACCACGGAAACACTAAAAGCCATGATTCGCGACTACAAGGGATTTGAATTATCAGACGAAGAGTTGGAACTCGTTCGACCCGAGCTAGAGAGTTATTTGGCGGAGGTAGAACTCCTTAAAGAACTGGACCTCTCCGGTCTAATGTCTTCGCGACTGCTTCGTGCTAAAGAAGGCGGTGAAGCAATTGCCTAACGACGATATTATGGAGCTCACTATTGCCGAGCTTGCTCCCAAAATCAAAGCAAGGGAAGTGTCCCCGGTTGAGGTCACCGAGGCCGCCCTAGCCAAGGCCGAACGGCTTCAACCAAAGCTGAACTCATTCATCACCATCCTCTATGATCAGGCTCGTGACCAGGCAAAACAGCTTGCGGCAGAACTGATGCGCGGCGAATATCGCGGACCGCTTCACGGTATACCTGTGGGCATCAAGGACAACCTGGAAACGGCGGGCATACGCAGCACAGTTGGCACCAAGGTACTGTCAGACAACGTGCCAGATCAGGACGCCTTCGTCGTCACCAGGTGCAGGGACGCTGGCGCGGTCATCCTCGGTAAAGAAAACATGGAGGAGTTTGCCGCGGGCTCAACCTCCAGCAATATCCACTACGGCGCGGTCCACAACCCCTGGAACCTTGATTACATTCCAGGCGGTTCCAGTGGCGGCGGTGGAGCCAACGTCGCGGCAGGCGTCACCTTTGCGTCGCTGGGCTCGGACCTGGGAGGCTCGGTCCGTGGGCCAGCGCACTGCTGTGGCGTGGTTGGCATAAAGCAGACCTACGGTCGCGTAAGCCAAAGAGGTCTGATGGTCACCAGCTTCAACGGCGATCATGTCGGCCCTATGACTCGCTCGGTGCAAGACAACGCCATTATGCTCCAGGTGATCGCGGGCTACGACCCACTTGATCCCAGCACGGTCCCCGTACCCGTTCCCGACTTCTCCGCATCTCTGGGAAACGACCTTAGAGGACTCAAGATAGGTGTTCCCAAGGACTATTACTTCGACCTGATCGATCCAGAAGTAGAGAGTGCAGTCCGGAAAGCCATAGCTGCTCTTGGGGAACTGGGAGTCGAAATCATAGAGGTTTCTCTGCCGAACATGAAGTATGCAGGCGCCCTTCGCATCGCGGGCATGGCCGACAGCGTCGTCACCCACGAGCCATACATCAGATGCAATCGAGAAGACTACGGAACGACGGTGCTCTATCGCGCCTTGGCGGGCCAGTTTGTCTTGGGTACAGATTACTCCAAGGCTTTGAAGGTCCAACGCATCATCAAGGAGGAGTATGCCCGTGTCCTCCAAGAGGTGGACTTCCTGGCAACCCCGACAGGACCTGTGCCTGCGTGGCGAATCGATTCGGATACGGTGACGCTTGATGGAGCGGACTATCCTTCCAGAGGGCCGGGATCAGGCATGACAGCGAGGTGCACCAGCCCGAGTAACTCGACCGGATTGCCTGCTATATCCATACCGTGTGGCTTCTCTGAACAAGGTCTCCCTATCGGTCTTCAGCTGATAGGTCGCCCTTTTGAGGAGGAGCTGCTATATCAGGCCTCCAGTGCATACGAAGCCGTTTCGCCAGCCGTGGGAAAGAGGCCGCCCGTAAGCTAGTAACGGTCCAGTGTCCCACCTCAAATAGCTATAGATATTGTCATGGGGAAACCGCAGCAAGAGTTCTCGGCCTAACCTCTCTGACAAAATAGACAGGGATAGAAGTTGT
>CAUZQF010000058.1:0-10631 GCA_963581905.1 Dehalococcoidia bacterium | reverse complement strand
ACCACATCCTGGGAATCAAGGCGAGGTTAGGGCGCGTGCAGTCCGCTGACAATGATATCGAGGCCCTGAAGCGGGCACTGCAGGCGGCCACTATCCTGGATGGATTCGTTATGGTGCACGTGGGCGGGACGAAGACGCCTCTGCTGCAGATAGTGGACATGCTCAGGGCGGGCGACGTGGCCACTCATGCCTATCACGGCAGATCTCACGGCATTCTGGACGGCACATGCAAGGTGAAGGACGGCTTTTTGCCGCAGCTCGGGACATCGGGACAGGGGAGTCATATTCGATGTCGGTCACGGCAGGGGTAGCTTTTCTTTTGATGTGGCGGACAAGGCGATGTCGCAGGGCTTTTACCCTGGCAACATCAGCAGCGATCTTCACGTGTACAACATTGAAGGCCCGGTACACGATCAGCTGACGACCTTGTCGAGGTTCCTGCATTTAGGACTTCCGCTGGATGATGTAATTCGGCTGAGCACAGAAACCACCGCCAAGGCCATGGGCATGGCGGGCAAGCTGGGAACGCTGAAGGTTGGTGCGGAGGCTGATGTCACTCTGGTGAGACTAGCGGAGGGTAAGTTCGCTTATGAGGACTCGCTGGGCATGAAGGCGGAGGGCACGCAACGGCTTGAGCACGCTCTGACCATTCGAGGAGGCCGCGTTTACAAGCCCTGGCTGCACTAGGTCACTCTGTGGACAGTCGTTGCAGGCCCAGGTGGAGCAGGATGGCCGTTAGCAGCGAACCGATCATTCCGCCGTAGAAACCTGAGTCCAGCCACCATTCCTCGGGCTCGTCTAATAGCATTATGACGGAGAAGACCAGCGCTCCCACCAGGACCGTTGCAAAGACCGCAATGGAGCCCCTGTAGGCCCGGCCTATGACATGGGTATCCGGTTTCTCATCCGGGTTGCGAAGTACGGTGAAGGACACGTAGGCGCAGAAGATGAGGGTGCCGGACAGCACTGCGATTAGCGGGAAGTATGGGGTTAACAGGCTGATGTCACCCCACACATCGACCCTGTATCCACTACTGGAAGACGTGAAAAACCATCCCGCGAAATCGGTGGCCAGCAGCAGTATCGCCCCGAATACAGATGTAATCAGGGAGCCAACGAAGTACGGGGTTGCGGAGGTGCTTTCCAAAGAGGGCCTCTCAAAAGTCTGCTAATCGCCGCCATCTTACAAGATACTTGGTGGGAAGTGGGAAGCTTGTTCTAGGACTGCTGAAGTTGCCTCCGTCGGGTCAGTACGGTATCCTACCGTGCTGGGAGATGGTTCCCATTTTAATCACGAAAAGTATTAAGCGATAAGCAAAAATAATGGTGGAGGAGTTCTGAATGAACACAATGCAAGCCATCGCGCGGATCCTGAAGATGGAGGGTGTGGAGTGGATAACCTGTTTCCCTTCTAACCAGCTAATCGAGGAGATTGCCAAAGAGGGCATCCGCACAGTCATGTTCAGGCAGGAGCGCGGCGCTATCATGGCGGCCGACGCCCTTAGCAGGCTGAGTCATCGAGAGAAGTTCGGTGTCATAGTAACCCAGGGCGGCCCTGGCTCTGAAAACTCCATGGGTGGTCTGGCCCAGGCTTTCGCCGACAACATACCCGTCCTATATCTGCCAGGCGGACCCGCGCTAAATGCCAGGTCTGTGAGGCCTAGCTTCTCCCCGGCCAGGACGTACGAATCGGTTTCGAAATATTCGGAGATTATCTTCACGCCGGACTCCATTTCCAGCGTAATGCGAAGAGCTTTCCACCAGCTGCGCAACGGACGTGGAGGCCCTGTGACCATCGAGCTTCCTGCAGACATAGCGACGATGGAAGTTCCTGAGGGCGCTCTTAATTACCAGCCGCCCAAGAGGCACATCCAGTCTCCAGACATCAAGGACGTAAAGGAAGCAGTCAAGCTGCTTCTAGGCGCCACCAAGCCCGTCATCTGGTCCGGCATGGGTGTTCTCATGTCCGAGTCCAGCGCCGAGTTGACCGAGTTCGCCGAGCTAACGGAAATACCGGTCTATTGCACGATGCCAGGAAAGTCTGGCTTCGACGATCGCCATCCTTTGGCACTGGGTGCGGGAAGCTCTGCCACGTCTCAGCAGGCCCGAACATGGCTGCAAGAGTCGGACGTGCTGCTTGGTCTCGGCACCAGCCTAACCCGAACGGGCTATGGCCAGCCGATCCCCGAGGGCAAGGTGATGATCCACAACACCGAGAGCATCGAGGACATCAACAAGGACTTTGGGGCGGATGTCGGTCTGCCAGGCGACACCAAGCTTACGCTGCAGATGCTTATCGCAGAGGTCAAGGAGCAGTTGGGCGAGAACGGTCGCAAGGGCGAGACCGGTGTTGCTAAAGAGATTGCTGCAATAAACGAGAAGTGGATGGCCAACTGGACCGATGCGCTGGCCTCCGACGAGTCACCTATTAGCCACTACAGGGTAATCGGCGAGTTGGAACGAGTTCTGGACCACGAAAACAGCATCGTGACTCACGACGCTGGAGCACCTCGTGACACCATGATGCCGTTCTACACTTCGACTACACCCCACAGCTATATTGGCTGGGGCAAGACAACTCACCTGGGCTATGGCATTCCGTTGATGATCGGTGCCAAACTGACCCAGCCGGATAAGTTCTGCCTGAACTTCATGGGTGACGGCGCTTTTGGCATGTCTGGTTTGGACATCATGACCGCGGTGAAGGCCGGTGCGCCAATTACGACTGTCGTTCTAAACAACGGCGGTATGGCCACTTATCCTGGTGGATATCCCACAGCGCGAGAGCTGTACGGGACCACCGAGATGATAGGCGACTACGCCAAGATCGCCGAGGGCATGGGAGCGGTAGGAATCACCGTTACGGAACCAGGTCAGGTTGCCGATGCCATCAGGCAGGCGCAGAAGCACAATGCCGAAGGCAGGACTGTTCTGCTAGATATTCACTGCAACTTGGAAGCGAAACGCTCGTCGTATTAATTTCGACGCTAGTCACGCTTAGATAGCAAAAAGAGGCGGCCATATGGCCGCCTCTTTTTTTGTCTTAGATTTATGAAAAGGATCAGGTGGTGCTGTCTGCTGGCCTGCACATATTTCTGGAAATCATCCAGAGGGCGAGGCCTAGCGCTGCGACCGCGATCCAGAGCGGACCAAATAGCTTGGGGTATGCAGCAAGCAGGCCCGTGGGGACAGCGATGGCTGTGCTAATCGGGACTCCTGCGATGAGTGCGAGACCCAGGCGCTTCAAAATACGCCCCGTGGCGATTTGTTGTTCATAGGCCCAGGCGATGTCAGTGTCGCACATGGAACATGAAGAAAAATTCAGCTGCAAATGATATCCGCAGATGGGGCAGGAGTTCTCTTTAGCAGGCGGCATCGGCAAATCTCACTGTGTGGCGCAATCTTAATGCTTCTTTAGGAATGTAACCGGTGCGCTCGCTTGATGACAATGCCTTAGGGCCCGATTTCGGCCTCTGTACGGGAAATTGGTCGCGGCAGGCCTTTTGCAGCATGACGGGGACGTTTACTGGCTCGGTTTTTGCAGTTCTACCCAGCTCTTGGTGACCTCGGCCTGAAACTCAACCTGGTTTGGTTCCCAGCCGGTTTTCAGGTAGGCTAGCACGTCCAGGACGTCGGCTTCGGTGAGTTTGCCTTCGAAAGGTTGCATGGTCTTGCCTGGGAATTGCAGTTCGCCCAGGATTATCTGCATCAGTTGGCCGTCGGCGTGGTGCCAGGTGTGACCTTCAGGCCCGTGGGTTGGTGCAGTTGGTATTGCTGGGTCGTCGGAGGCTGCTTCGCCGTGGCATACCAGGCAGTCTGCGGCATAAATGGAGGCTCCACGCGCCGGGTCAGGCTGATTTCCTTTGCCTTCTCCAGCACACGAAGCCATCGCCAGCATCGTGGCTATCAGGGCCATAGCAAGGTACGCGTAAATCATGCGCTGGGTATGAGCAGACTTTGAATTAGATGTCGTATTGCGAATGTCAGCCTCTATTAGCTCCCGGACCAACCGATAGCCTGTCTGATTTCGTTGAACTCGTCCAGGGTATTGCTGATAATGAGGCTGAGAAGCTAAATTTAGGGAAGTTGATTCAGAGAACGGAAGTCTTCCAAATTCTCCCCTTCTAACGGACCGGAAGGATCGACTCCTGCCACCAACTCTTCAAGCCACGGCGTGATCTGCGACTGTCGAACGCTGCCCACCCAGCGTCTGGCTACGACGCCTTCCTTGTCCACAAGAAAGGTGACGGGAATGCCTATGACACCGTAATCAATGCTTATTCTACCGCCCTGATCCATGCCGTTGGGGTAGGTGACTCCATATTCGCTTATGAAGGCCCTGGCATCGGCTTCGCTGTCCTGGATATCCACGCCGATGAACACGACCTCCCTGTCGCCATAGGCCTGCCAAAGGTTTTCAAGAACAATGGCTTCTCGGCGGCAAGGGCCGCACCAGGATGCCCAGAAATTGATGACGACGGGCTTTCCGATCTGGTCACTGAGGTCCATTTGCTGGCCGCTAAAGGTTGTGAATGCAAGTGTCGGCGCAGGTTTGCCTATCCGGGTTACACCGCTTCGCGCAGTGACAGGCGATTTGTTGGCAAGGCCGATGCCCAGCAGCACCATCAGCGCGAGGATGACTGTGGCAGAGGCCAGAATGGCGAATATTTTGCGGGAAGAGCCAAAGCCGCGGGAATCTGTGGAATCCTCGTTGCTTATCTCGTCATCCTGCTGAGCTTCGTTGATGGGGTCGACCATGAAACCTTCTGTATGACTTCGTTCAGCTTCGTTCAAACTGGGGAAAAATATTAGGGACGGAACATCGATGTGGCTACCTGAACAAGATCGGGCTGGGAAATCAGGTTTCCCGCTGCGTCAGGTATGGACTGTATCGCGATGCCTACTTCTTCTGATGATTCGGTAGAGTCGCAATTAAAGAACAGCGTCAGGGACCGCTCGTAGTCCCATACGGCCAGAGATGAGTCGAGTCCCGGCCCCGCCAGAATGGTTTGCTCTGACCAGCCGCCACGCATCACATGGCCCGAAACGGTATTGATGCTGACCTCTATGATTGCGTCTTCGGGCTGTATCATCCCTAGCTGGATCATAGTCGGACTGCCTTTCGGTTCGAAGGCGACAGGGTAGGCGATCAGCATTATCTGTTGGCCGCCGCGATAGACAAGATTGGCCCGTTGTCGCTGGTCTAACGACGAACTGGAGAACTCGAATCCCGCCGGGACGAAGGTTGGCTCAAAGACATAGCCCAAAGCTGACGATATTTTCTGCAAATCGAGTGATTCCTGTTCAGGGTCGCAGGTAACCAGGGCTACTATGGTAGGCACGGCAATCTCAGTTGGTTGTGGCTCCTGTGGGACCTGTGATGAGCAGGCCATGGCCATCAGAAGAATGCCAAAAAGCGCCAGCGTAAGAAAGCGGGCTCTGTTTATGGGCACTGGGATAGACCCCCAAAGTAGATCGATTTCACTAAAAGCAGAAACCTGGCTCTTCGGCTACCTGTGGGAGGTCACTTCGGAGCTTGGCGATAGCAGCCGCAGTTGATTCTATGGCAGATAGCAGCTCAGAGGCCTTTTCAGGGCCCCACAATTGGATGGCATGCTGCTCCAGTGGGCCGGCGATGGACTCAATCTCATCACTTGATGGCGAATTAGGCATCTGGGTTTCCTCTCGTGGGCGTGGCCGAGTGTATGCGACTAATATTGCACTGGTCCGTTATAACTGCTGAATTGAGGTTACGGAAGGCGGAAATGGCTGTCAAGGTATGTGGTGGCCAATGGGGATCGTTGACACCGTATTACAGAGGAAGATGGCAGTTCGCCAAGACCTCTATGGCGGGGTGGAGACTCCATTTATGCCTGTACTGAAGCACGTATTTTAATTGACACTCATTTTGAGGGGTGCGATAATCCTCAAGTTAATAGAAGACATAAAATAACACGGTCGTCCATTGGGCCTGATGTGTACATTTGTTGCACGGGGTGGAGACGACGGGACGTAAGTAAGACAAATGCCAAAGCGAACATATCAGCCACGAAAAAGACGCCGAGCCCGAGTGCATGGGTTTCGGTCCCGTATGAGTTCTAGAAATGGACGCAACGTTCTCAAACGTCGTATGTATAAGGGTCGTCAGCGCCTTACAGTTGCGGACTAGACCTCGAACATGTGCCTGACGGCCTATGCGAAAGGAACAGCGCCTTCGAAAGGCGAAAGACTTCGCAGCTGTGCGTCGAGAAGGCCGAAGCTGGGCTGATAGGCCTCTAGTTTTGGCGACGCGACGCAACGGATTAGGTGTCACCCGTTTCGGTTTCATCATTGGAAAGAGAATCGGGAACGCTGTCGTCAGGAACAAGATCAAGCGGAGACTGAGGGAGATATCCCGCCTTACTGAATTGCAGGAGGGCTGGGACGTAGTGTTCATAGCACGAACTGAGGCTGCCTCCGCTGATTATCAGATGCTAAGCAATTCCGCCAGGGAGCTTTTCAGGCGTGCCCGCGTGTTAAATGGGTAGGGCTTGGCCAATGGGCGGCATTAAGAGGTGAGGTGATGAGGGGGCTGGCTCTAGCCGCAATAAAGATTTATCAGGTGGCGATATCACCGTATATCTCCGCCGGGGCTTGCCGCCACGAACCTACATGCTCCAGATACACCCAGCAGGCAATCATCAAGCACGGGGCAATCCGAGGTACTTGGATGGGTGCGAAGCGCATCGCCAGGTGTCGGCCTGGGGGTACGCATGGTTATGATCCGATTCCTTGAATGTCTAGATGCTCCAGCGGGTTCGTCCGTATTTTCGAAAGACAATTAATGATATTTAACCTGAATCGAAGATTCCTTCTCGTCGCAATCCCTATTCTTGTCCTGACGCTGACGGCCTGCGCCGGTCACATTAACAACCCCGAGGGCTGGTCTGGCGGCACTATTGACGGTGACACTCTTTACATAGGCACCCAGGCGGGCGACGTGCGCGCTCTGGATGTGGTTAACGGATTCACCAAGTGGCGTTTCGAGCTACAAGGCGATGACAAATCCAGAGGAGTCTATGGCGCGCCAGCGGTCACTGAAGATGCCATATATGTAGGGGGCTACGATAGCGTTCTATATGTGCTGTCTCATGGTGGCGATCTGATGTGGCAAGAGCCGGTCGGAGGATCTATAGTTGGCAGCCCAGTTATTGCCGATGGCATGATCCTTACAGGCGCCAGCGATAACGTTCTTCGGGCCATCGACGTAGAGGATAGGATAGAACGCTGGAGTTTCGAAACTGACAGCAGGATCTGGTCCACACCTGTAGTTGAAGGTGGCGTAGTTTACCTCACGTCCCTGGACAAGAAGGTCTACGCGCTCAAGCTGGAGGATGGGACAAAGCTGTGGGAGTACGAGACAGGCGGGGGAATCGCATCCACGCCCGTTGTTGATGGCGGTAGGGTCTACGTTGGCTCCTTTGATGGAGTGTTTTATGCCCTGAGCGCTGCGACAGGCGAAGTGCAATGGACCTTCGACGGCTCGGACAACTGGTATTGGGGCGAGGCTCTGGTCGGGGGTGACACCGTGTACGCGGGTTCACTGGATGGCCATCTGTACGCACTAGACAAGTCCACGGGCGGCCAGAAGTGGGCATTTGCCACTGCCGGTCCTATCGCCGGAAGACCTGTGATCGTCTTTGATATGATAGCCGTGCCCTCAGATGATGGGGGTCTGCACATGGTGAGACTGTCGGACGGTAAGGAAATCAGTTCCTGTAACGTGGGGTCGGAGCTTAGGTCCGCCCTAATAGTACGGGACGACGTAGTGTTCTTGAATGCCAAGGACAGCTCCATCCGCGCGTTGCGGATTAAGTCCAATGGCAACCCCGACGAAGAGTGGGTTCACATTGCAGATGAAGACGACCCAATCGACGTTGGAAGACCACCGGACTGCTAAGTCCTTTTAGAGATATATTTTGCAGATAATTATCGACATATGGAACATGTTGATCATCCAACCGATGATCAACAGCCTGGTGCTTCTTTACAGCATATTCTTCTTGAATTTCGGTCTGGCGATCATGGTTTTCACCATGATTATCCGCGCTGTCATGATCCCTCTGACGATTCGGCAGAGCCATTCGCTGAAGCGAATGTCCGATCTTCAGCCCAAGCTAAAGGCAATTCAAGAACTCTACGCGAAGGACCGGCAGAAGATCTCTTCGGCGACCATGAAGGTCTACAAAGAGAATGGGGTTAACCCAATTGGTTGCCTGGGGCCGCTGGTCATACAGTTCCCTATCTGGATCGGCCTCTTTCAGGCTATCAACCAGACGCTGCCATCTACGCCTGAAAGGCTAGTAGGCCTGTCTCAGCACTTATACTCTTGGCTGCCCAGGGTTAGCGAAGTTATACCTATAAATAACTCGTTCCTTTGGGTAGACTTATCGCTTCCAGATCCTACGCCTGTGATGCCCGTACTGGTGGGCATCTCCATGTGGCTCACGCAGAAGATGACCACAATGCCTTCCGCTGACCCAAGGCAGGCGCAGACGAATAAGATGATGTTGTGGATGATGCCGCTAATGTTCGGCTTCTTTACAACCACATTTCCCAGCGGGTTGGCGGTATACTGGATTGTCTCGAACGTAATAGGAATTATTATTCAGGGATTTGTTACCGGCTGGACGCCACTCACCGATTTGCTAAAATTCCGAGGCTTTGGCTCAAAAGGGGCTGCAGAGGAACCGCAAGCTGCCACCGCCTTAGAGATCTCTGAAGAGGAGACGTCGACCAATGAAGACGATCGAAACGACAGCGAGGAACCCCGAAGAGGCAATCAAAATCGCTCTAAAGGAACTAGACGTCGAACGCGCGGAAGTAGAAATAGACGTCGTTAGTCGTGGCAAGGCAGGAATACTTGGCATAGGCAGCGAGCCTGCCAAGGTTAGGGTCACAGTAATAGAGAAGCCGGACGATGTTGTTAAGGTAACAACAGAAATACTGGAAAACATCCTTGACGGCTTGGGCGTGGACGTTGCGCTGAACCTCAAGCAGGCACACAACGAAGACCTTGGCGGTCCCGAGTTCGAGATTGAGGGCGACGACTCTGGCCTGCTTATTGGCAGGCGGGGCGAGACCCTCAGGGCGCTTCAGTTCCTCGTAAAGTTCATTGTCAGCCGCAAGCTAGAGAGCCGGGCTAACATCTCCATAGACGTTGAAGGCTATCAGGCCCGCCGATACGACTCGCTGGCCAGTCTGGCTCAACGTGTTGCTCTGAGGGTTGCGAGTTCCGGAAGATCCATAACGCTTGAACCCATGCCACCCAATGAACGGCGCGCAGTCCACATGGCTCTTGCAGATCACGCTGGCGTTACCACGGAGAGTACCGGCATGGGTGACGCACGTCAGGTCATAGTTCAGCCAAAGTAGCTTCTTATGCTCAGTCGGCTAATTTAGATTTCGAGGTCAGAGTGCAGCCCGACTTTCTGACTATCGGCCATGTTCCCAAGGATTTGACACCTGACGGATTTACCTTGGGAGGCGCTGTTACTTACGGTGCCCTTGCGGCCAAACGGCTTGGCCTTTCTCCGGCGGTGGTGACCAGTGTTGGGCCGGATGTCGAACTATCGGATACTCTACCTGGCATTCCTGTGCACGTTGTGCCCTCTCCGCAGACCACTACCTTCCTGAACACCTACGTCTCGGGTCGCAGAACTCAATTCATTAAAGAGGTGGCTGGTCAGATAACTGCCTCTGATGTCCCCGATGAATGGCTGGCGGCTCCGCTGGTAATGTTGGGACCTCTGGCCCAGGAAGTGGACGCTGGTCTTGCCAGGCTCTTCCCTCAGTCTATCGTGGTGGCCTCAATTCAAGGCTGGCTCCGGCAGTGGGATCACGAGGGCAAGGTGAGCTCGTGTTCGTGGTCGGGAGAAGACGTATTGCCATATGTCGATGCCGCCATTCTTTCCATCGATGATATTGAGGATACTGCCGCGTTAAATGGGTGGAAGGACATGGCTTCCGTTCTGATATACACCCGGGGTCGTGAAGGAATTGATGTGCATTTCGAAGGTGCGTGGCATCACGTCAATGCGTACCCCGTGAAAGAGGTTGACGCCACTGGAGCTGGCGACGTATTTGCTGCTGCATACCTGGTGTGTTTTGCCGAAACTCGTGACGTATTGCTGTCGGTTGACTTCGCTTCGTGCGCGGCGAGCTTTTGCGTTGAAGTGCAGGGGACAGGAGGCATACCAACGCGCACAGAAGTTGAGGCGCGGATAGCTAATGTTGGAGACGGAGCGCCTTCAAGACAGCCTTAAGAAACGGAATTCAGAGGCGAATTTCAGTTTCCGGCTCTGCGCCCATAGCGTGAGCACAGGATAACAACTGCGGTAGCGTGAGTGAATGACAAGTTGCTTGCACCCGATGTATATAAAGGACATAATAGCCCCACGCAAAGACCCTTGGCCGCTGGCTTCAGTCCAGCCCGGATTCTCCTTATGACTACTCCAATCATTAAAATTAATCGCTTTGTCTGGCTTATTGCCGCTGTCTGTGCTGTCGGCATAGCGTTGTACATGTTACGGGGTGCCCTTTTTCCGTTCATCGTTGGCGGTGCACTGTCGTACATAATGCACCCGCTGGTC
>CAUZQF010000057.1:0-10661 GCA_963581905.1 Dehalococcoidia bacterium | reverse complement strand
GCCCCTCAGGCCAATGCGGGCGCCAACTACATGCGGTTCATCCCAAGAAACGAAATGGACATCGCGGTAGCCGGCGTTGGTAGCTCCGTAGTACTGGAGAACGGCAACATCAAGTCGGCCAGGGTGTCGCTTGCGTCTGTTGCACCCACGCCTCTGTATGTCAAAGAGATTGGCGACGCCATCGCAGGTAAGCCTGCTAACGAAGAGACCCTTCAAATAGCTGGCCAGATTGCCAAAGATGCAGCGAAGCCCATTACGGACATGCGCGGCACAATTGAGTACCGGAGGCACCTCTGTGATGTGCTGACCCGACGTTCACTTCAGATAGCTATCGATCGAGCCAAGGAGAGTTAATAGATGCCGGCCAAGACATATGTACAGACCATAATCAATGGTGAGCATGTCGACTTCCTTTGCGAGCCACGCCAGAGTCTTCTGGAGTGCCTTCGTGACGTGATCGGACTCACCGGGACTAAAGAAGGCTGCAACGACGGCAACTGCGGCGCTTGCACGGTATCAATGGACGGTCGAATTGTGACTTCCTGTCTGGTGCTAGGCGTTGAAGCCGAGGGCAAAGAGATTACCACAATCGAAGGTATCGCCAACGGTAGTGAGTTGCATCAGGTACAGCAGTCATTCCTTGAAAACGCGGCTTTACAGTGCGGAATATGCACACCTGGATTCATAGTTTCCTCCGTTGCGTTGTTGGAACAAATTCCTCATCCTTCGGAGCACCAGATTCGCTTCTGGCTGGCAAATAACCTTTGCCGGTGCACGGGATACGACAAGATCGTACGAGCGGTGCAGGATGCTGCAACAAAGATGTAGGGAGAGGTTCGCATGACCACAACCAACTATGAGCGAAATATGGTCCTGTCCAGCGTCGACTACAAAGTCGTTGGAACCCGCCCCATTCGCCCTGATGGGGCGGATAAAGTTACTGGCCGGGCACTGTACGGTGCCGATTTTGACACTTCGGGCCTGCTGCACGGCCATGTGTTGAGGAGTCCTCACGCCCACGCCAGGATAAAGTCAATCGACACCAGCAAGGCAGAAGCCCTGCAGGGTGTCTTGGCAGTGGTTACCAGCAAAGACTTGCCTCATGAAGCGGACGAAAGCGACGCCACTAAGTACTCTCGCGACAACATGCTTGCTAGTGACAAGGTGTTATACAAAGGACACGCGATTGCGGCCGTTGCAGCTTCGAACCCTCATGTCGCCGAGGAGGCAGTCGGTCTAATAGAAATCGAATACGAGATATTACCTTCGGTCATGACGGCCCCAAATGGAATGAAGGCCGACGCTCCTATTCTCTTGGAGAATTTGAGGACCGAGGAGCTCGGTGAAAAAACAGATAAGGTCAGCAATGTTGCCCAACACTTCCAACACGTCAAAGGTGACATAGATGTTGGATTCGCCGACGCTGATGTGGTGGTGGAGCGCGAATACAATACGGCAACTGTGCATCAGGGATACATAGAGCCTCACGCCGCAACCGCGCTTTGGAATAACGACGGTCGCCTTCACATTTGGTGTAGCACTCAGGGCTCGTTTGCGGCTCGGGACGCTCTTGCAGGAATATTAGCCATTCCAGTTTCGCAGATTAGAGTAACGCCTTTGGAAATCGGTGGCGGTTTCGGCGGGAAGATTCCCGTATACGTTGAGCCGATTGCCGCTCTACTTTCTAAAAAGAGTGGACACGCCGTAAAAGTGGTAATGAGTCGTGCGGACGTCTTCGAGTCCACGGGCCCTACCAGCGGCTCAAACATTAGGATCAAGGTCGGTGCCAAGAACGATGGCAAGATAACAGCACTACAGGGGTACCTCGCTTTTGAGGCCGGGGGATATCCTGGCTCTCCAGTGGGAGCAGGTGCCATTTGCATTTTTGCAGCCTACGATGTGGATAACGTTCTCATCGATGGTTATGACGTAGTGGTCAACAAGCCCAAGTCTGCCCCTTACCGGGCCCCGGGCGCACCTAACGCTGCATTTGCGTGTGAACAGGCCATTGATGAGTTGGCTGGCAAGTTGGGTATGGATCCGATAGACCTCCGACTGAAAAACGCGGCAGTAGAGGGTACACGCCGACCGGATGGTCCTGCCTTCCCGAGAATTGGCTGCATCGAAGTCTTGGAGGCTATGAAGAGCCATCCTCATTATAGCGCTCCTCTTGGGCCTAACCAGGGCCGTGGAGTAGCGATTGGGTACTGGTTCAACATAGGTTTCCAGTCCAGCGTTAACATCAACGTAAACTCGGACGGGACGATTAGCCTTATTGAGGGTTCCACCGACATCGGCGGCACGCGAGCCTCCATATCCATGCAGGCTGCTGAGGTACTGGGTATTCCAATGGAGGACGTTAGGCCCTCTATCGTAGACACTGATTCGATCGGATTCACAGGCGTTACTGGCGGAAGCCGGACTACGTACGCCACCGGGTGGGTTGCGTACGAGGCTGCTCAGGATGTGGCGCGCCAGATGGTCGAAAGGGCCGCCGCAATTTGGGATGTCGAGGCCGACGGTATTGAGTTGAAGGACGGGGTCTTTCAGTCGAAGACGGACCCTGAATTAAAGATGACGTTCAAGGAATTGGCTGGCCAGATAGAAGGTGGCGGAACCGTTGTCGGCAGGGCTAGCATGAATACAGGTGGTTTGGGTGCTGGCGGAGGGTCTTTCGCAGGCAACATCGTCGACGTAGAGGTTGACCCGGATACCGGCAAGACGCTTGTGACGCGCATGACTGCCATTCAGGACGCAGGCAAGGCCATTCACCCCAGTTATGTGGAGGGCCAGATGCAGGGCGGCAGTGTGCAGGGCATTGGTTGGGCACTCAACGAAGAGTACTACATGCGGGAAGATGGCTCCATGGCGAATACCTCCCTGCTGGACTACCGTATGCCTACCAGCCTGGACATACCGATGATAGACACGGTCATCGTGGAGGTCGCAAGTTCGGATCATCCATATGGTGTACGTGGCGTAGGTGAGGCCAATATCGTGCCTCCAACGCCGGCAATTGCCAACGCAGTCCACAACGCGACGGGAAATCGAATGGCTAATCTGCCAATCAATTCCATCGCCATAATGGAAGCCAAGTGGAAGAAGCAAGGAAGCTAAGTTTTTAGTATCAGGGACTGACGCTATTATGGACGTCAGTCTCTGATGCGTACCAGAGGTGAGGATGGCCACCGTATTCATACCCTCTCTAATGCAGGGTCTTACTGAAGGCAAGCACAGGGTGGAGATCGAGGGAGCTACTGTTCGACAGATCATCAATAATCTGGAGACGGCGTTTCCTGGGATGAAAGAACGGCTGATGGATGAGGGAGAGATCAAGCCCAACATATCCGTGGCTGTTGATGGGGAAGTGACGACCCTGGGCATGCTGGAGAAGGTGGGCGAAGTCAGCGAAGTCCACTTCTTGCCAGCAATTGGTGGTGGTGCACTGTGACGATAGGGAACCAGCAGTAACACGACATTTATAGTAGGGCCGACGCTTCAAATGGGCGTCGGCCCGTACTGTTTTATCGATAGCATTTAAACGCCACAGGAGGTGACTGATGGCTAATAAAGAGATCAAGGGCGTAGTCATACCAATAATGACGCCGCTGAAACCCGACGAGACGGTGGACGTGCCTTCGTTGCGCCGACTTACGAACTACCTGATCGACAACGGAGTGCACGGTATCTGGGCTGCCGGCACCACCGGTGAGTTCGCGAACCTTTCTGACAAAGAGAGGTTGATCAGTGTTGAGACTGTGGTGAATGAAGTGGCTGGTCGAGTGCCTGTCATCGGCAACGTATCCTGCGCGAGCACCCAGCTCTCCATCAACATGGCGCTGGAAGTCCAGGAGATGGGTCTTGATGGCATAGCCGTGACGCCTCCTTATTACTACCCGAATGCACAGGACGAGGTTCTGGACCACTATCGGCACATTCGCAGCCGAGTGGGCGCTCCTCTGTGGGTCTACAACATTCCGCAGACCGTGAAGACGGCTGTAGCTCCGAGCACTGTGGCGACGCTGGCCAGCGAGGGTGCTGTTGTCGGCATCAAGGACAGCTCTGGCGCAGGTGAGCTCCTGGCCGAGCTGAACGTGCTCTGCCAGCAGGGCGGACTTTCGCTAATGCGATTCCTGGGAACGTCGTATCGTATGGCCGTTGCTGATGGCGTGGGTGTGCATGGCGTAATTCCAGGCATCGGCAACCTGATTCCTGCCATCTCAGTCGAATGCTGGCACGCCGGTCAGTCGGGCGATGCGGAGGCGGCCAAGGTTGCTAATGCCAAATTGTTGACCTTCATGAAGCTGGGTAATCTGGCCAAGGGCGGCGGCCCCAACGCTGCTGCTTTCGGTGGCATGAAGGCCGCGCTGAAGATCATGGGCGTTATCGACGACGATACGCTGTCCCGCCCCTTCCGAGCCTTAACATCAGAGGAGAAGGCAGGCATTCCGCCAATCCTCAAGGAGCTTGGCCTAGGTTAGTTTTGGATCTTAATTGAATACAAGAGCCCTGCCTCAGTATGAGGCAGGGCTCTTGTATTTGTAAGGACTAATGTTCGGAATGTGTGTTAATGTTGATTCAACGGAGTATGAAAAGGAGAACACATTAATGGCTACCGAAACTCTCGCGCAAGTTCTTACTAGGTTGGACAACACTGCCGAGCAGGTTGCTGAGCATGTCTTTGCTGGGGAAATTCGGAAAGCGGTAAACGCCTCGTCCGACAGGATCGTTCATACGCTGATTTGTTTGGGAACGGTTAGGCACGCGGACGAAGAATCGACCCTATGACTGAACCACAAACCCAATTCGTAGATATTTCAGACGCCCGGTTGGCGTACGTGGACTGGGGCGACAACGGCCCGCCGCTGCTTTTGCTGCATGGCGACCTGCGCACCGGCCGCAGCTTCGATGGGGTCGCGCGAGACCTATATGAAAACTTTCATGTGGTGTCGCTGGACGCACGCGGGCATGGTGACAGCGACTGGACTCCGCGGGGTTACCGCTTTGATGAGCGAGTTGAGGACCTGAAGGCCTTCTGTGACGCTCTGAGCCTGACGGATATTATCGGCGCAGGCCACTCCACAGGCGGCGTTGTGATGGTGCTGGCTGCCGACAAGTACCCTGGTTTGTTCAGTCGGTTAGCCTTAATGGAGCCGATGGTAATTGTGGACGAACCATTCCAAAGGATGGTTACCAAGCGCATAGACTTCGACCGCACGACGTGGAAGAGTCGCGAAGAGGTGTTCGAATACCTGAGCAAGCATCACTCGGCTGGCCGCTGGCGCGCCGATGTTATTAGGGACGTTGCGGCCCATGAGTCCTACCAGCGCGAGGACGGCCTGTTCGATATGAAATGGTCTTCCAACTCCTTCAACTGGCCGGATCGCGACGGGGATTACTTCGACCTCAAGCCTATTTTTGACAGGCTAGGCATACCGATTCTGTCTATCAGCAGTACCAATCACAAGTCCAAGTTCCCTAATCAGCATATGGTCCAGGACGGCGTGCTGGGCTTGCACAAGCTGACCATCGAGAACAGCGACCACAATATGTACATGGAGCGACCTGACGCCATCGCGCAGGCGGTGGCCGATTTCGCAGCGGGAAAAGAGATTCCTGCCGCCGTGTAACTCTGATCTTTCGCCGTTTAGCTAGGCCGACCTAGTACCGGTGTTATGGGGTCGTTGAAGCCCCAGCCGGTGTGCTCGCCCGGCGGCACCAGCCTGTCGATATCTTTCAGCGCCTCGTCATCGATGTCCCAACCGAGGCAACCGAGATTGTCTACGAACTGCTCCATGGTGCGCGGGCCCACGATCACCGACGTGATTATGGGATTGGCTAATATCCAGTTCAGGGCGAACTGCGACATGGGCTTGCCGTGGCGCTCTGCAAGAGGGTTGAGCTTCATGGCGACGTTGAGGCTCTCGTCTCGCAACTCCGTTTCGATGATGCGCGAGTCGCCTCGAGCCGCCCGGGAGCCTTCTGGCAGTTCCTGATTCAGCTGGTACTTGCCTGTGAGCACGCCTCTGGCCAGCGGGCTGTAGACCATCATCCCGACGCCGTGCTCCTGACAGAAAGGCAACTGCTCCAGCTCGATGTCGCGGTTCACGATGTTGTAAAGCTGCTGGCCGCACATCACAGGGGCCAGGTTTCGCTGGTCGGCAATCCACAGCGCGGAGCACATCTGCCAGGCGTAGTGATTGGACATGCCAACGTAACGCACCTTGCCCCGCTTGACCAGATCGCCCATGGCCTCGATGGTCTCGTTTAGCGGCGTGGAGTAGTCCGGCCTGTGCAGCATGTAGATGTCGATGTAGTCGGTCTTCAGGCGGCGTAGGCTGTTGTCCACCTCGCTCATGATGTGTGCGCGGCTCAGTCCTCCGCCATTGGGCCAGTCCCCCATGTTTGCAGCCACTTTCGTGACCAGGACCGTCTTGTGACGCTTGCCTTCCAGGGCTTTGCCGACGATCTCTTCGGACGCGCCGCCGTTGTAGCCGTTGGCTGTATCGATAAAGTTGATGCCATCGTCCAGCGCCCGGTCAATGATGTGTATCGAGTCTTCCCTGCTGGTTGCGCCGCCGAACATCATTGCGCCCAGGCACAGTCGGGATACTTTGACGCCGGAGCGTCCTACGTTTGTGTATTCCATTAAGGGGGATTCTCTCCTGATTAATTCATTATAGATTCTGCTAGGTTCGTTCTTAAATGACCTTGTAACCGCCTGTCGTCACAGCCAGGCTGTTCTCGTCCCAGGGGTGCTCGCGGGCTACATCTTCGTTGAGGTCTGCGCCCCAGCCGGGAACTGTAGGGATCGTCATGTAGCCGTCGATAATCTCAGGCTGCGCCGTGGTGAGGTCGTCTTTCCAGGGCACGTCGTCGATGTCGATCTCCATGATGCGCACGTTGGCCAGCGACGCGCACAGGTTTGCGCTTATGAAGCTGGATAGGTGGCTGTAGTAGTTGTGAGGCGCGACGTTGTGCTGGTATACCTCGGCCAGATCACCTATCTTTTTGGACTGACTGAAGCCGTTCCAGGGCACGTCGATCATGAACATGTCGGCTGAGTGGTTCTCGAAGTAGGGGATGTAATCCCGCATATAAAATAGGTTCTCGCCGGTGCAGATCCTGGTGGTGGTGGAGTCCTTGATCTGGCGCAGGCTCATGTGATCGTACATGTCGATCTCCAGCCACAGCATGTCGAACTGCTCAAGAACCTTGGCGATTCGCAGGGCAGATTCGGTCTTGAAGTGGAAGTTCAGGTCCAGGTTCAGATCGATGTCGTCGCCCACAGCGTCGCGGAAGGTGCCGATGAGTTTCTCAATGTGGGGAATGAGCCACTTGGGTGCCCACTGGTCCGTTGTTCCGACGCCGCCTGTGAAGCCGCCGCCGAAGGTCGCGCCCTGACCCGGTAGGATGATGTTGGTCTTCAGCGCAGTAAAGCCGCGCGCCTTGACCTCCTTGCCTAGCGCTGTAATGTCGTCCCATGACTCGATGGGAGGAGTGCCGAGGATGTCGCTATGTCGCACTCGGGAGCTGCCGCAGTGGGACCAGTAGATGCGTACCTTTTCGCGGGTGGGGCCACCGAATAGCTCTGCCACGGAGATGCCGAGAGCCTTGGCCTTGATGTCGATGAAGGCGCAGTCCAGGCCTGCAATGGCTTTGGCCGCGACGCCACCGGGACTCTGTCGGGTGCCGCGATACATGTCCTGAAAGCGCATCTCGAAAGCCCTGGGATCCTTCCCGATGAGAAGAGGCTTCAGGTCGCGAATCGTTCCCTCGATGCCGTGAGGAGATTTGCCGTCGCTGCATTCGCCCCAGCCCGTGATGCCCTCGTCGGTCTCCACCTTCACGAACATCCAGGGTCGCCAGCCGGCATCAACAATGAAAGTCTCGATATTGCTTATCTTCATGTCACTCCTCACAAGTCTATTTCATGAATATTATGGCCTGGATGATATCACAATTGGCGGCCCGTTTGAGGCTTCCTTGACAGGTGGATGATGCCTAAATAGGATAGGCGCTATCGGCATTGTGGCCTCTCTCCCAATGAGTTGTCGGGCTGGCCATGAGAGATCGTAAAAGGGCTGTCAACGAATATGCGAATGTGAATCTGAGCGAAAGAAGGAGATCGTTATGGTGGACGAGAAGCTGGCCTTTGCGCCATCGCACGAAGTGGCTGGACTTATCGCGGCCAGAGAGGTGTCATCTGTGGAGATGACGGAGCTTTATTTCGAGCGTATCGGCCGTCTGGACTCGCAGCTTAACTCCTACCTGACGCTCATGCGTGACGAGGCGATGGGAACGGCTAGGGCCGCTGATGAGGCTGTGGCCAGAGGTGGTAGCCTGGGGCCGCTGCATGGTGTGCCCATATCGGTTAAGGATATGCAGAATACCAGCGGAACAGTCACTACTCTAGGATGCCTGGCTTATAAGGACAGGGTTCCCGATGCAGATGCCGGTGTCATCGAGAAGGTCCGCCAGTCCGGCGCTGTCATTCTGGGCAAGACTAATACGCCGGAGTTCGGTCTGCTGGGTGCCACGGAGAACAGGTTAGGCGATGATTGTCGCAATCCTTGGAATACAGAGCGCACGTCTGGCGGGTCCAGCGGAGGAGCGGGGGCAGCGGTTGTGGCTGGGCTTTGCTCGCTGGCCACAGGTGGAGATGGCGGTGGCTCCATTCGCATTCCCGCCAGCTTCTGCGGGACTTATGGAATCAAGCCCACGCAGGGCAGGGTGTCGAGTTTCACTGGAATCGCCTCACCCCCTATAGTCAACATTACTAGCCAGCAGGGGCCTATGTCCCGCACGGTAAAAGACTCGGTGATTTTGCTGCAGGCGCTGGCCGGTCACGATCCTAGAGACGTTGGCTCGCTGAACGAGCCGGTGCCGGATTTCATGGCTGCGCTGGACAGGGACGTGAGAGGGATGAGGATTGCGTGGAGTCCTGATTACGGCTACGCGGGCGTCGATCCGCAGGTGGCGGAGGCGTGTGCCAACGCAGTGAAGGTCTTCGAGGAGATGGGTTGCATCGTGGAAGACGCTGGCCCAGTGCTGGAGTCGCCTTTTGAGACCTGGTGGGTGTTCTTCGCCAGTAACATTTTCGCGACGCAGGGCCATCTGCTGGACGATGCCTCAGACCCGCTGACCTGGTACGGACGCATGGCCTTCGAGGACGGCGCTAAATTCACCGCAGCTGATTTCGCCAGAGCATTGGGCGAGCGGGACCAAATGGTTAACCAGTTTAACAGCGTGTTCAGCAGTTACGATCTGATCATTTCGCCGACCATGGCGACGACGGCCTTCACGGTGCGCGAATATCCGCCGGAGGTTATCAATGGCCAGCAGAACGCCAATCGCAAGGGCTGGAGCACTGTGCCCTTCACGCATCCGATTAACACGATCGGACACCCGGCGGCCAGCTTGCCGTGTGGATTCGACTCGGATGGTTTGCCAATAGGGTTGCACCTTGTTGGCAGGAAGAGGGATGAGGCTACGGTGTTTGCGGCGTCTGCGGCCTTCGAGAGGGCACGACCCTGGGACGACACACGACCGACCGTGTCTTAGAGCGCCTACGAAAGAGGATTTGCCGTCAGCGTTCGGCCACTTCGCATCCGAGAAGGGCCAAACGCTGATGGCTGATATCTAACTGCTGGACTAGTCTGGGTAGACTGTCGTCTTGCTGTCGGGGTGGGTCAAGGAGATGTGTGAAAAGTCCTGGCCGTCCTGTGCGCCGTGCCAGTGCTTTTCGCCCGCTGGAATTACGGCGGTGTCGCCTGCTTCGAATTCCACCGTCTCGGACTCGTTGACGACGTATCCTTTTCCGCTGAGGCCGAAGAGGATTTGGTCGCTGGTGTGGACGTGAAAGTAGTTCTTGGAGCCGTTGTAAAAGGTCACCTGGTTGAAGTTGAAGTAGCTGCTCATGCCTCCACCGACAATAGAGCGGCCCTCAACCTTTCCTCCGTAGAATATGGGTGCGTCGGAGCGGTCCTCTGTTGGGTTCTGGTCCTTCTTTACGATTTCCATTTTTCCTCCTTATATAGATATATAGATTTTCTGATTGTGTCTAGAGTTCTAACCGCGTGCCAACACTGCCCTGAATGAATGCGCTGGGGAAGGCGGCAGCTATGGCATGAGTCGCGCGCCAGCCTGTGCAGTGACCGGGCATCAGCACCTCTGGCGAGAAGGCTTTCATGGCTTCGATTACTGACGATATGATCGGCTCAAACAGGGGGCCGTTAAGGTGAAAACCGCCTAACACGGCGTAAATCTTATCTTCGTCAGTGAGTTTTTGTGCGTACTTAATGATGTTTATTATGCCAGCATGGCCGCAACCGGTCATCACTACCAGGCCCTTGCCTCTGACGTTTATCACCACCGCCTGATCGTCCAGAACTAGCGGGTCGGGCTGCCACTGGTCGTTGTGGAAAGCCTGATGAATCTTGAATCCGGTCTCGAAGTCCGTAGTCCGGTCTACCTCTCCCGTAATAAGGACGGAGCCGTCCAGTAGGAACGAAGGCTGACGCTCCTCGATGATCTCGAACCCGGCCCCCCTCAAAGCCGACTTGCTGGTGGACGGAATCTCCATGGGAGTGCGTCCAGGTATAGCTAGACGCCTCCTGATCCAGAACTCGGGATGAATTAGGACGGGTAGTTTGGCAGTC
>CAUZQF010000056.1:0-10759 GCA_963581905.1 Dehalococcoidia bacterium | reverse complement strand
ATTCGAAATGGCGACGAGGCCTGTGTCTTGGAGGCCATGAAGATGCAGCAAAGCATCCGCTCCGACGGCGAAGGCACCGTGGTTCGCATTCTCGTGCAACCAGGTCAGCAAGTGCGCGGCGGCGAGCCACTAATCGAACTTAGCTAGTCTCCTTTTCAAGAACTAACCCTTCAAGTCTTGATCTTCCACAGGTTACGCTGGTCAAAAAACTGAATATGGCCCCGAATTTTGGTCGAAATTCACATAAAGGTAGCTCCAAGGGTTACAATATAAGAAATAATGATACTAATTAGCAGAGAGTAACTCTCTGCGTGATGATAATTTAGGAGCGTACAGAATCAGTTTCGACGAATTTGCCCTGGACCCATGTATTCTTGCCGGCGTAAAGTCAGCCGGTTTCACCGAACCAACACCCATTCAAGAGCAGGCCATTCCCGCGATTCTTCAAAATAAAGACATAATGGGTCTGGCTCAAACAGGCACAGGAAAGACAGCTGCTTTTCTTCTACCGGTATTCCAACGGCTCATTCAGGAGAAGAGCCGCAATATTCGTGCACTTATATTGGCTCCCACCCGCGAGCTGGCAGAGCAGATCAATCAGGCCTGCGGACGGCTAGGACGCCACACCGGCATCCATAGCACAACCATATATGGCGGAGTCAAAAAAGGACCGCAGCTAACAGCATTGCGGCGTGGACCGGAGATAGTTGTCGCATGCCCAGGTCGTCTTTTGGACCACCTGAGGGAAAACGATATCAATCTGCGCAACGTTGAAGTTCTCGTGCTGGACGAGGCCGACACCATGTGCGACATGGGCTTTCTGCCAGATGTCAGACTTATACTGGAGCAGCTACCCTCTCAGCGCCAGACCCTGTTTTTCTCCGCAACGATGCCGGAGCAGATCCGCAGGTTGTCCCAGAGCATACTTAACGATCCGGTTAATATTCAGATCGATGCCAACGCGCCTGCCAATACGGTGTCTCACGCGCTGTATCCAATTACCGAAAAGCTGAAGCGAAGCCTGTTGCTGGACCTGCTGAGCCAGACAGCCACTGGCAAGGTCGTCATTTTCACACGAACCAAGCATCGCGCTCGTAGCCTAACCCAAGAGCTTGAGATGCGCAAATTCCGCGTAACTCAGCTTCACGGAAACCTGTCGCAGAATCGCCGTCAGAGGGCAATGCAGGGTTTCTCTGGCAATAAGTTCGATCTGCTGGTCGCGACGGACATCGCTGCTCACGGCATCGACGTCTCTCAGGTCAGTCACGTGATCAATTTCGACATGCCCAACACCGTAGAGGCGTACACTCATCGCATCGGACGGACGGGACGAGCGCTGCAAACAGGCGAGGCCTTCACGCTGGCCACTCCTGACGACGCGATGATGGTACGGTCTGTGGAAAGAGCCATTGACGCAACCATTGAACGAAGGTCGCTTGAAGGCTTCAGGTATGGCGACTTCAAGCCCGAAAGGCAGTTCACGGCTCAGTCCCAGGTATTGCCAGTGCCGCGACATCTGCAGCCCAGGGGTTCCGTCCCTAACAGGTCTGCTCCTCGGGGAAACAGCAGGGGACGGCCAGATAGCAGAAGGCCTCCAGGGCAGGGACCGGATCGCCAACAAACTGGCGCAGGTCCTAGACGACAGCAAGACGGCGATGGACCGGGTCGTAGACAAGACGGGCCAGGCCAAGTCCGCCAGCAAAACGGCGCAGGTCCTAGCCGACAGCAAAGTGGCCCAGGAGTGGGTCGTAGACAAGACGGCGCAGGTCCTAGCCGAAAGCAGGGCGGGCCAGGGCCAGGTCGTAGACAAGACGGGCCAGGCCAAGGCCGACAGCAAAACGGCGCGGGACCGAGTCGACAGCAAAATGGTTCAGGAGTGGGTCGTAGTCAAGACGGCGCAGGTTCTAGCCGACAGCAGGGCGGACCAGGGCCGGGTCGTAGACAAGACGGGCCAGGCCAAGGCCGACAGCAAAACGGCGCGGGATCAGGCCGTCGACAAGGCGGGTCAGGCCAGGACCGACAACAAAGCAGTGCAGGACGGGGCCGCCAACCGTCGCCTAGATAGCTATTCACTATGATCAGACGCCTGCCATGTTTAACGACGTTGCAGGCGTCTTTTCATTAAGGCACTTATCCTGCCGCCTACATCCCATTCAGGACACGGCTAGACAATGACAATCCGCATGGTCGATGTAAATTGAGAAACCTGCGAATGGTCAAGAAAGCTGGGCTGCTCTCAGCCAGAATGTGGGATGGGCTTGAGGCCTTAGTCGTTTCCCCAACCGACAGACACCGCCTGAGTTCCGAGATGCTTGAAATCGTCACTGGCATTGAAGCTACCTGCTCAAGGTATGGTTCATCGCCGTCTGCCCTGGGCACACCCTCAAGGCAGGCCTACTGCTGGATGCAATTCCTTCTAATAGACGACAATCTTCAGCTACACCTCAATGCTCTCGACCTGGCAAAGCAGTCTATCCTACGCAATCCCCCGGCCAAGAATATTGAACTGCACCTCACGAACATGAACTCAATCTGGCAAATGCGATCAACTAGAAATGTCACAACACTAAAGCTGAGTGAGGGTTTCATTGCTGCCGACAGATCGGTGTGGCAAGCCTTGATTAAGAGCACAGTGCAGAGGCACAACTTGGAGGCTAGAGGCGTGGTTAATGAATACGTCGACTCCGAGGAGTTCAGCGGTGTGCTGTTTGAAATGGAGGCCTTCGCCAGAGCAGAGGACAAATCGCCAGCGGGCCGCGTCCATGACCTCGATAGAAGCTTCGACCGCGTGAACTCCACCTATTTCGCCAACAGTATCGACAGGCCACTGCTGCACTGGAACAGTATTGTCACCTCTAGAAAATTCGGGCATTACGAATTCGCCAGAGACACGGTGATGCTGTCGATCTCGCTGGATGACGATTCGGTGACGGAGCATCTGGTCGACTACGTTATGTACCATGAGCTTCTGCACAAGAAGCACGGCGTTACCCTCAAGAACGGACGGCGAATGGCACACACGTCCGCGTTTCGAAGAGACGAGAGGCACTTTGCAGATTACGAAGTCGCTCGTGTAAGCCTGGACCGTTTGGCCCGACGGATCGGTGCTCGTTGACGCTTGGCTGATTAAAATTGCCAGCAGGCCCAAGGCGTCTTAATCGCTACTCAGCCCGCAGGCCTTCGTAGACTGGAATTTCGGGTGCACTAGGTCGAGTTCGTAAAAGTTCACGTTACACGTCATTGACAGGATATGCAAATATGACCTGATGGAAAAGAATTGCCGTCAGTCTGCTTGAGCATTCTCCCCGCTTCTTTCAGTAACAGCTCTTTTTGCGCCCCTGATAGCCCCTTGAACATGCGTAACATGTGAAGCTCGTCATCCAGAGGGGACTCCCCGGCGTTCTGCTTCTGCTTTAGCAGCGAATCTATGCGTTCGAGGAAATTTTCCACATCGAAGGGTTTGATCATAAAATCGTCGGCGTCAATCTGCTTCCTATGAAGGACGGAAAACTCGCTGGACACACCAGACATCATCAATATCAACGCGTCCGACGTGTCGCGAACTATTTTGCAGAACTCATGACCGTCCATGCCAGGCATCCACACATCAGAGACGACTACATCGGGTCTGTAGTTCTCCAAGGTTTCCAGAGCCTCTTCAGCCTATGCAGCCAATACGGTCGAATACCCGGCTTCATCCAAGACGTCCTTTAGTATTTCGCGCACGGACTTATCGTCGTCGACGATTAGGATATTGCTGGCCATGATTCTTCCTTTCCCGGTGTCATTCACTGCATATTGAATAGATTGGCACGATTAGGCCAGTTAAAACCAGCTTGGTACCACCTATTTATGCCTCGCACAGGAACAGGGAGGTAGAGAAATAGAAACATAAACCCGCCGAGGAGAAGCTCTAAGGCATGGTCTGCCCGGCCTATCGACGGCATTTCCTCCAGAGATTGATCACGTCAAACAGACCTGCCTCCCTACATGCGTACCCCTTGGAGCGGGCAGGGTACGCTATCTGGGCTGTAGGTAGACTCCCTGTTTGGCGAGATGGTCCCTGACTTCGGGGATGCTGACGTCCCGCACTTTGACACCTGAACCGGTTGCGACGGCGGCAGCAACGCCCGCTGCCTGTCCCATGAGCCAGCATTGGGGGACCTCACGCATGAAGGAGTGCGATGCGGGGTCGCTGGAGAGATTACGTCCAGCGGCGAGCATGTTGTCCATAGACTCGGGAACCATACAGCCCAGCGGAAGGGAGACGTTGGCGAAACGCCTGTTCGGTGAGGGCGACACTCCAACTTCGTCTTCCTGCACCTTACCCGCCTTCCATTCTTCGCCAACCATGCGCTTTACGCCATTCAGACGCCTGCTGTGACGCGTGCCTATTTGAGGAGAGGTATCCATCAACCACGCGCCCTCAAATCCAGGCATGTTCTTGCGATAGAAGTCCAGCATCAGCAGTATGCGGCGCCGGCCTTCGATCTCCACCGTCGTTATGTCGTCGATGTCCAAAGGACTGTACCCAGAGAACTTTGGAGACATGAAAAGGGTCACGTCGTCGCGCGGCATCATGTGAGGTCTGTCAGGCACGCCGATAGCGATGCCCCGGGCCATAATCGCCCTGTAGTCATCGGCTCGATTGCGAGTAAAGTCCCGATATTTCTCCATGTCCACACCGCCCCAGCGGCACGATATGTTCATGAGGTTGTGAGTGGTAGCGGGTATGACGAAGTTCGCGGCCTCGGGGTCCTGCCTGGGATCAAAGACGTCCGTTTCATAAGGAGCCCCGGCCAGCGCGAATATGTCACCGTCGCCCGTGGAGTCGATGACCACATCAGCCAGAATGGCCTGACGACCAGCCTTGCTCTCGAAGATGACGCCCTTCATCTCGTTGCCGTCACGGACAGCTTCGACGCCCCACGAATGGAGAATCAGCTTTACACCCTGTTCCAGAGCGTGCTCCATGTACGCAATCTTGAGCATTTCGGGGTCAATGGTCGGCGACCACGTAACCGTGTCTTGGAAGGCGTTGTGGCGCTCCCGCCAGTAGTCCACGAGCTGACTATCCCTGGAGCCCCAGAGCTCATCCGGCGGCCCAAGAACGGCATCTTTAGGCACGCGGTCCAGCAATTCCCTGGCGTACCCTGAAATCACCTGCTTGCCGTCCCAGTCCGTCATGCGGTCGATCCAGATTACGAAGCCCCCGGTGGACATGCCGCCGAGATGTCCGTATCGCTCGACCAGTATGGTGTCTGCGCCAGCCGCTGAGGCAGACGCCGCTGCCGCGCAACCTGCAGGACCGCCACCAACCACAAGAACGTCGCATTTTCTCACAACCGGCGTTTCCCTTGCTGGCTCGTGGACCGTTTGGGACTCTGGCATTCAACAGACCTCTTTTTTTTATTAACATTAATTTTCGCTAAGCGTTTGGTGCGGCGTCCAAGAACATGGACGCCGCATTTAGGTGTCTGGTTCTAGAATCTTGCCAAATCTCTCACCGCCATAAATACCTGTTAAAGCTGTTCGTAATGGCAGCGAAGCCCCGAAGACTTACGCTTCGACCAGGCCTTTTTCTACTGCTTCTGATCGAAGATCTCCGGCACTTGCAATGTGCGCCTTGATACCCTCGGTCGCAACTTTTAGCAATTCGGTATCAAGAGTCTTCGCTTCGTCAGGATATCCTGCCGCGTCCAGAAGATTTGCGCCGTTGTCACGGATCTGTCCCAACGCCCAATCAATCTGCCCTGTGCTGTCTTTTAGGCCATCAGGGAAGTCCACGTGCGACCCGCCCGCGCCAAGCTTGTCGTATCCAAGCTCATGCCAGTGGCCAAGTTCGCCGTGGCAATCAAAGCGAATGATCTCCACTCCCTTCACGTCCACACCGAAAGTCGGACCGCCTATTTTGGACTTAAGGCACCTCATGGGCCACAGGTAGACGGTAATGTCGCCAGACTGGGAAAGGGAATTGACTAGCTCATCTCCCAAATATGTTTCGCCTGCTATTGTCGTTGCCAATTGATAATCCTCCTGTTTTTAATCCCGCATTTTGATGACAATTATGTCTGCTGACATTCTAGTCTTTAGATGAAATGTATACCACCAAGCATATTTACGCAGAGTGCTTCAAGCTATTCCAGCATCCCAAGAAGCAGGTCCGTCACCTGTTCCGGTTGCTCTTGCTGCACCCAATGGCCTGCGCCTTCCAGCATGTGCACGCCCTTCATCTGGGTGCAAACTGACGCCTGCATCTTCTCCAGCGCGCCGGCCCTCTGGTAGCTTCCCCAGTCGCTGGTGCCGGCGATGAAGTAAGACGGCACATCGATGGTGGCGCCGGAGAACATCAAAAGGTCATCGTTGTTTCCCGAACCAGTGCGACTGCGATACCAGTTGAGTCCGCCCTGGAAGCCGTTCCGAGTGTACTCGCCGCTGTAGACGGCTAATTCATCGTCTGTGAGCCATTGGCACGCTGATATTTCGGACGCAGATGGCATTTCATGGGCGACGGTCTCGGCCATGCCTTCGTCCCGGTCCATGATGTAGTAGGTAGGCATCTTGGCCAGTTCACCTGCTGTCCAAGAATCCAGCGCGTACGGCTTATTGGCCTTCCAGTCCGCGCTCTTTTGGTGATAATAGGCGCGCATAAAATCATGAACGCCCTGTGAGCAGTGAGTCATGTTTTCGTTCGCACCGCGCGTCGAATAGTACCACTGATAATGCTTACGGGGCCTGTCTAATCTGGCGAGCTCCTCATGTATATTAGGTTCGACCGAGGATGCCGCAGATTTACCTTCTCTTGCCGTGTCGAATGGCAATTCAGGTGGCCCGCTGAAGGGAGCGCTCATCAGGACAACCGACCGGAACACGTCTGGCCTCGCGAGGGCGCACCACGCAGCAGCCGAGGCCCCAAAATCGTGTCCAACGACTGCTGCCACGGAACGATAACCAAGAGCGAAAACCAGTCCCAACGTATCCCTCACCAGGTTGGTGATGCGGAAAGGACTCAGGTCACCGTCGTAACTTGCGTCCCAGCCGGTGGTCCGGCCGTAGCCCCTGTGATCGGGCGCAACGACGTGGTAGCCCGCCTCGGCAAGAGGCAACATTACCTTTCGCCAACTGTAGGCCAGCTCTGGAAATCCGTGAAGCAGGAGTGCGCACGGACGGTTTGCAGTCTCAAAGCCCACCTCCAGCACGTGCATCGTAAGGCCGTTGTTATTGTCGACGAAGCGAGATCTTATGCCAGCAGGAAGAGTAGTGCTTCCGTAAGCCACGTTTTCGTTGATCAAATATTTATCCCCTGTTACTTAGCGAAATACCCAGGCTGGATCAGAGCCAGCAGATGTCGGTACGCCTTAATACCACTTGTTCTTATCAACCACGTTGACCAGTGGCTCGTTTTCCATGAATCGCCTGGCATTGTCTATCAACACCTGGAACCTACGCTCAGGTATGTTGCCCGCATCCCGCACCGCGACGTGAGGAGTTAGCAAGACATTTGGAAGTCCCCAGAGCTTGTGCACCGTTGGCAGAGGCTCTTCGTCATAGACATCAAGGCCACAGCCGGCTATCTGACCTGACTCTATGGCATCAGCCAGATCGTCGACTTTACACACCTTACCCCGCCCGACGTTGATAAAATAGGAGCTGTCTTTCATAAGCTGAAAGCGTCGAGCGTCGAACATGCCCTCGGTCTCAGGCGTATGCGGCACTGTGGTAATTACAAAATCTGCTCGGCCAATAACGCTGTCCAACTCTTCAGGCTCATGGAACTCAACGTACGGCAGGTCGAACTCCCGGCGAGGCTCCAGGCCTATTACTTTCATACCCAACTCGTTGCAAATCCTAGCGGTCTCGTGGCCAATGCCGCCCACTCCATTAATCAAAACAGTTGCATCAGAAAGGTTGATGTATTGTGACTGACGGGCTTCTTTGTCCCACTTGCGCTGTCGCTGCGCGTCCATGTACCACGGCAGTCCTCGCGAGAGAGCAAACACAAACATCATTATGTGATGGGATATGTGATCGAAGTAGATGCCTCTAGGATTAGTAATAGTCAAGGAATGCTCGATCAGTTCCGGGTAATAGTAGCCAAAGAAGGGCCCGGCATCAGGATTGTGAAGCCATGCCAATTTGCTTGCAGACTCAAGAGCAGCGGGCGGAACCCAACCGAAGGCGCCATCTGCGTCTCGGATGGCCTCAAACGCTTCCCCATCCGTTTCGGGCGAAGCTATCTCATATTCGGAGAGCGTATCGCTGAGCCTTGCTGCAAACGAACGCTTTAGATCGTCCTGTGGCGGCATAAAAACGAATTTAGGCATCTTCTTCCCCTTGTCACCAGATTAAGCGGCACCGTAATGTTCTGGCGGCATTATATCGGCAACTCATGCAGCTTTGCATCCCGACGCCATCTTAATCCGCTAGCTGGAGCCGGGTTGGGGAACTGGGAACCATCGTAGCCCTGGCAAGGAAGGCCTATCAGAGTGCGTACGCAGGTACATTGTCAGCTTTCCATCAAATGAGAGAGGAACTATAAATATTACCATCCGTAAAACCGTGTTACTAGATTGAGGAATTAGCCTTTGCTTAGGGTGCGTCTGGACGCGGTTCATAGTCCTATCGTTTCTGGCGCTGGCAATCTGGACCAGCGGCTGGCCTACTATCCTTGGTACGCTCTTGATAAACTTAGGTTAAATGCGATTTTCAGGCCGCATGTGTGGCTTTTCGAGAATATTAAGAATGTCGACTCCCAGAAAAGCAGCTGGATTTACGGACAAATGCCTATGGGGAGTCAATTGATGAGCCGGGGATAACGAATTGAGGCGTAAGTCAGTAAATTTTGCGAAGTCGAGGCCACGGTATAGACGGGCTTTCTTGGCGCTGAGTGCTAGCGATTACACGGCCGTAGAATCAGAACATCTGGCAAATCGTAGGTCTGTGTAACGGACCGTTCGCTGCCCCCTGTTAGTTCCTGTTGTGTACCAACCGCCTATAACAGCGGCATTTTATCCGCATTTGCCCATAGTTAGTGGTATATTGCCAAATAGTACAGGAATTCAGGAATCTTAAACTTTATTTCACCAAAGGTTCATAACAGCTTTCATATTTGCTTGCTAATATGCCAAACAGGTGTGGCTTCACCAGGACCGCGATACGTAACATGGGTTCAACATTGTCTTTAATTAATGCCCGCTACTAGATTTTTGGATGGTTCAGTTAACTCTTCTACATGCTTCTGATATTCTTGAGATTAATCAAAGGTCGTGTAATATTTGCTGCGGCCGTAGTCGCAGTTACCTTTGGCTGTCAGCAAACCAGCGACGAATTCAATTATTCCGCACTGGCAACTGAGATAGCCCCTCATAGACCCTTGGAAAACGCGACTTTCGGCATCTGGTTGTCGGCCCTGTCCAGCTCTCTCGTCCAACTTGCTGACGCTACTGAGATTTATGCCAATCGGTAATCTCGCTAACGGGAGGCAACAAGGAGTTAAGGGCGTATTCTCACTGTGGTACACGTGATACGATAGTGATGTTGGCGTGATATAGGGTCGAGAAACTGCTGCTATACGGGCTTTTTAGTCGATCCCAAAACAGGCCCTGCACCAGTCTATAGACAAGCCTACGTAGCTCAGTTGGTAGAGCAGCGCTTTCGTAAAGCGCAGGTCGGTGGTTCGAGTCCACTCGTAGGCTCCAGCAATTCAGACAGCTGTTAATAGGCTGACCGCATGTGATTTCTGCGTTCGATCGCCCGCTCGTATATCATTTACCTGAAATCTTTGGACATTTCTCGACTAGTTATTCCTTAGGTGCATGATATGTTTTGGTTGTCCCATCTCTTGAGTTTCTTGGCGGGCATAGCCGCATATGTTTTGACCGAGAACATCGTCGTGGTCGTCATTGCTGCAATAGCTGTACAAATACTAGCCCGCATCTACCTGTTGTCATCGCGAAAACGTGGTGGCGGCTCGTCCGACAGTTAAATTATGGGGCACGTTCTGGTCTTCGCGCCCACTAGCCGCTAGCCCTCTTCAGTCTCGAAAGACCAGATGCTGTCTGCTCTCATAAAGCCGCCTTCGGGACGTTCCTCTTCGCATCCGCACTCTTTAATGGCTTCCATTGCCTGAATGTGTGGCTCGCCTTTTACGTGCACGCCCAGTGCGGCCTTATCCGCATAGGCTTCATAAAGCCAGATCCTGTTCGTGTCTTCGGAGTCCTGGTAAAATTCGTATCTCTTCGTCTGCGGCTCCGCTGCTTTGGATCCTCGGCCGTGCTCTTTGAGAATTTCGATGAAATGCTCTTTATGGTCCGGCTTAATCTGTCTCGGAATTAGTAGTCCATACATGGGCTCTCCCCCATTACTATACTGACTCCCGCAGTATACCTTTCATGAGGTCTTGCACATAATCGCGATTAGAAGCATCTAAATGACCAGCAGGTGTGGTTTGCGACTCACTGGTTGTGATTGTCACCAAACTATATGTGCGGTTGACCGCAATTCGTAACACGAGGAAAAATGATGTCTACAGACGAAAATTCTCGCTCTCCATTGCCTCCCTTCACAAGAGAAACGACAGATCAGAAGGTAAGGATGGCCGAAGACGCGTGGAACTCCCGGGAGCCTGAACGAGTGTCACTGGCCTACGCGGTGGACAGCACATGGAGAAACCGCGCCGAGTTTCTAACGGGAAGGGAAGCGATTGTCCATTTCCTGCGCCGCAAATGGGACAGGGAACTGGAATACCGGCTAATCAAAG
>CAUZQF010000055.1:0-10786 GCA_963581905.1 Dehalococcoidia bacterium | reverse complement strand
TCATCAAGACCAACAGCGTCGTGATTCTAGACGCCGCCGATTAGTGGCCAGGGCGACGCGCCACTCAGACCTCTCTACTTTGAGACGGCCCCTCTAGGGCAACCTGTCCTGTAGGACAAATATCCAGAAGGCAGCACCCTTTGCAGGCAGGCCTCTTGCCGCAGGCCTCCTTGCCGTGACGCACCACCAGCGCATGGTACTCCGAGTACAGTTCCGCGTTATTTGGAAGGCTGCCTGTAAAGAGGTTGCGGTAGAGTTTGTACGTCCCTCTTTCCGGCGCAAGCCCCAGTCGAAAGAGAAGTCTTTTGGCATAGGTATCTATCACGAACGCGGGCATGCCCAGAGGGTATAGCAGTATATCGTCGGCGGTCTCCTCGCCTATGCCATAGACGCCAAGAAGCTCTGCCCTCAGTGCATCCATATCAGCGGACGCCATGCGATCCAGGTCGTCGCCAAACCTGTCGCCTATAAAGACCGAAAGCGCCTTCAGCTTGCGGGCCTTGGCGTTGTAGTAACCGCTGGGGTAGACCAACGCCGCCAGCTCTTCCTGATCAAGCTCGCGAATCGCCTTGGGAGACAAGACATCGGCCTTTTTGAGGTTAGCTATGGCCATTTCGACGTTCGTCCAGGAGGCCGCCTGCGTCAGCACCGCGCCAACCATCATATCGAAAGGCGAGCCCCCCGGCCACCAGTACTGCGGCCCATACCGGTCAAGCAGGGACTCGTAAATGGACATCAATCTACTCTTCATCGGCTTATGATCAAGCAAGATCGTGCAGCCTAACCGGAATGCGCTCGGAGATAGTAATCTCTTTCATGCTTACGCTGCACCTGTAGGCGTAAATCTCCACGCCCGTTTTCTCGGCCAGAAGCAGCGCAACGTAAAGCTCCGGGTCAGACTTCACGCTGGGTTCGAGGAAATCGGCGTCTGGCCTCTGAACCACAAAGGCTACGGCGGCCCTATAGCCCTCTTCCACGGCGGCGCACAGGTTCAGCACATGCTTGCGGCCTCTGCTGGTGGGAGCGTCGGGGAACATCGCAACTCTATTCTCAACCAGCGTCACCGGCTTCGCCTCAACAAAGCATGTGGAGTCAGGGCCGCTCAAGACCAGGTCCAGGCGACTGTCCCCGTAGGTTACCTCGCTTCTCACTTGATCTAATCCGGCAAACTCCTCCAGCTGGTTGGACTCTATTGCCTCGAGCAGCAGGTGGTTCGGCAAACGAGAGTCAGCGGATACCAGAACTCCTTTGATCTCAACGAGGCGCAGGTCGTGCGTCGTCTTTCGGCCATTGCCAACCGGTGCAGCCGTAAGCCAGAGGGTGTTCTCCCGGGCGAGTAGCTCTCGCAGCCGGCCAGAGTTTGCCACATGGCAGAGCACCTGCTGACCATCAACTTCAGCCAGCATAGCGAAGCGGTTCAGCCTTTTTATGAAGGAAGCTTTTATAAGATTATTTGGCAACAGCATTTTGCATATCTAACCAGACCGCTCGTTCGTACCACAAAGATCTCCTACTTATAGCATTATCGAAGAGCCAATTATTTAAAATATCCAAAAGACGACTTGTCCGAGGCTGTAGGGCAGTCTAAACTGAATTTACATCTCCGGTGAAATTATTTCACCGGAAGGGAGAGTAGATATTGAATACTTTTATACAGCGTCTGCGGGACGCCTCCTACGCCAATGGCAGCCTGATGAGCATTGGCTTGGACCCGGACCCTGAACGCATGCCCGTGGATTTGTTGGATTTTAACAAGAGCATTATCGACGCCACCAAGGACCTGGTATGCACGTACAAGCCCAACCTCGCGTTTTACGAGGCCCTGGGGATGCCCGGCATGGAGGCCCTGCGCAAGACCATAGAGCACATACGAGACGAGGCGCCAGGGGTGATTATACTGGGCGACGCCAAACGAGGTGACATAGCCTCCACAAACGCAGCATACGCCAAGGCCCTCTTCGATATATGGGGCTTCGATGCCATCACGGTGAACGCCTTCGCGGGCGGAGAATCGCTGGAGCCGTTCTTCGAATACGAGGACAAAGGCGTTTTTGTATGGTGCAGGTCTTCTAACCCCGGCTCACAGGAGTTCCAGGACCTTAAAGTTAACACCGACGGGCAGGAGCCGCGTTTCTACGAATGGATGGCTGAACGGTCTCGGGAGTGGAACAGTCACGGAAACGTCTGCCTTGTGGTGGGCGCCACCTACCCTGAACAGCTCAGCGTTGTAAGGTCACGCTGCCCGGGCATGCCGGTGCTTATCCCAGCGATAGGAGCTCAGGGGGGTGACCTGGAGAATTCCGTAAAGTTCGGTATCGACGCCGACTACCCCAACATCATCATTAACTCGTCCAGAAGCGTTCTATACGCCTCATCCAACAAGGACGACTTTGCCACGGCGGCCAGGGCGGTAGCTGAAAAACTAAGGGACGACGTAAATCGTATTGTTAAGCAGGAGGGCATGGAGTGGCCCTAGACATCCACCTTGAGGACTCAGTTAGGCTGAAGAAGGTTCACCCGTGCGGGTCCTACGAGTGGCAGGTCGTGCGCATCGGAGCCGACATAGGCATACGTTGCCGCGGATGCGACCGTAAGGTGGTCATGCCTAGAGCAGATCTGGCCAAGAGGATGAAGGGCGCACCCTGGAAGCCTACCTCACAAGTTTGACGCATGACTTAAATTGTTTATCCGTGGAATATGAGCTAAACGGTAATTAACGGGTAACAGACTGGTGATTCGACTCCTGTACTGGACTAAAAACTGGACAAATATTAGAATATTATAGGTTCGCATAGGTCATCAATCCCGTTGACACTATAAATAGCACTACCTAAAATGGTCTAGCGTCTCCTTGTACGTTTCGATGGAATCGAACGCATCGGGCGGGGATTCACGCTAAGAGCGTCAGAGGAGTGGGTTAATGCTGGAACTGGTCATAGACAGCATCAGAGTAAGCCTTATGAACTATCAGAGGGTGATAATTCTTCGGGTCAAGGACTCGGACAAATACCTGCCAATCTGGATCGGTCCATCGGAAGCGGACGCCATCGCGCTTAAGCTTCAAGACGTATCTGTTCCCAGGCCTCTTACCCATGATCTGCTGCGCTCCGTCATCAATACGCTGGGCGCCACTGTGGATCATATCGTGGTCTCGGACCTCAGCAACGACACTTTCTTCGCGAAGATCGTCATTCAGGTAAATGGCGATAAGGTGGAGATCGACTCCCGCCCCAGCGATGCCTTGGCTCTGGCGGTGCGTACTCAGGCCCCGATCTTTGCGGACGATAGCGTCGTAGAAAAGGCCGGAGTTCAGATGGACATGGAGACAGGCAAGCCCATCATCGAAGAGGATGAGACCGGCGGGCAACGTCCACTTAGAGAAGAAGAGCTCAAGAGCCTCTCTGCCTTCCAGGATTTCATAGGAACCTTGGACTTGGAAGACCTTGGGCAGAGCGACAAGACATAGTTTCCTGGTTTCTTCAGCCTTAACAGTCAGTAATGAATATATAGATAAGACAGTGCGCCCCGCCATATACGGCGGGGCGCACTGTCTTACGCAATTTAAATTTCAATTGACCCTCCGAAAATGCTTGTGATATACTACACAAGCATCTGAGGAGGCCCCCATGGACGCCAGTAAGATGGCAACCGTACTCCGGCTCGTAGGCATAGGATGGTACGTCGGGTTGTGCATCGGCGGGGGCAGCTACGGTGGCCTGATGTTGGATAGACAATTTGACACTGGCCCCTTGCTAACGTTCCTCGGACTAGCCGTCGGTATTGTCATTGCGATAGCAGGAATGCTAAAAATGTTAATGGCCGTACTCTCCGGTAATTCGGAGCCTGAAAATACGGACGGCGCGCATTAAAAAGTCTGTCGATGCAGGAAGGTATTTAGATAGTGTCAGGACTCCTGGGGAATCCAAAAATACTTGCCATTCTAATAATTGCAGGTCTCGTTTTTCTCATCAGTCTCGCTGGCGGTGCTTTAGGAAACGCCTTTGGCTTAGGCTTTCTAAGCAGCCCTTTAGCTGCTATTCAAATCCCCGCAGAACCGTTCCTCCCCGGCGAGCTTTTCCCTGGTTTTACCGTCATGAACACCATGGTTACAGCATGGCTGTCCATCCTTGTTCTGGCTATCATATCTTACACCGCGACTCGAAACATCAGCGAAGTTCCCCGAGGAATGCAGAACCTAATAGAGGTCTTCATTGAGTTCTTCCTAAACCTCGCGGCGAGCATCGCAGGCCCAGAGAGGGCCAAACGTTTTTTCCCTCTGATCATGACGGTCTTCCTATACGTCATGATTTCGAACTGGATGGGCATCCTGCCTGGATACGGAACCATAGGCTGGATCGAGCCCGCAGAAGAGCTCATTCATCACGCGGAAGAAGCGGCGGCGCATGACGGAAGCGAGGGAGCACACCCCGACCTCGAAGGCATTGAGCTACAGGTATTCGAGGGTGACGCTGGTTTTGGCTACCTGGCATTCGGCTCCCTGAAGGACCAGATCACGGCCGAAGAGTACGAGCATGATGGCGGTGTCGGAGAAGGCAAGAGCGCCGGACTGCTCATACCGTTCTTACGTAGCGCCAACACAGACATCAACACAACCCTGGCTATTGCTCTGGTTGCCATGTTCATGGTCCACTTCTGGGGCTTCTCTGCCCTGGGATTCATGGGGCACATGGGTAAGTTCATCAACTTCAAGGAAGGGCCAATCGGGTTCTTCGTTGGCATCTTGGAAGCCATCAGTGAAGTGGCCAGGATAATTAGCTTCACTTTCCGCCTATTCGGCAACATATTCGCTGGCGAAGTCTTGCTAGTGGCTATGGGGTTCTTGCTGCCTCTAATCGGCATCATACCGTTCCTGGGTCTGGAACTGTTCGTAGGGGTTATCCAGGGATTCATCTTCGCAATGCTGATCCTTGTGTTCGCCGTAATGGCAACGACAAAGCACGGCGGTGAGGAACATCACTAAGCTCTGAAATTAGCAGCCCCCCGTAGAGAGAGCGGCTGCTTGATAAATCAACACATTTGAACGAAGGAGATAGACATGATAGAAGGTGACATCAGTAGTATCGGAGCAGGACTGGCAATTGGTCTAGGTGCCCTTGGCCCTGGCCTCGGTATTGGAATTCTCGCCGCGAAGGCCATGGAGTCTCTGGGGCGCAACCCGGAAGCCGCCGGACCAATTCAGCAGAACATGATTTTGGCCATCGCATTCGCCGAGGCCATCGCCATTTACGCGCTAGTTGTCGCGGTCATCATCAAGTTCGTGTAATTCGCGTATTTCGTGTAGCTCATCTAACTGGACAGTATCCTAGATATTTCGGGTACTGCCGGCACACGAATATTGGTTATTTAGAGGAGAAGGCATGGACGCCTTAGGAATAAATTTACCTGGGCTGATTACTCAGATAGTCAGCTTCTTGATACTTTTTGCAGTACTCAAAATGCTGCTGTACAAGCCTATTCTGAAGATACTGGAGCAGCGCAGCCAGAAGATCCAGGAAAGCCTGGAGTCTGCAGAGCGCGTCAGCAAGGAAGCGGCGTCACAGCAGGAAGAGATGCAGGGCCAGATCGAGGCCGCCCGAACAGAAGGCCAGCAGCTAATAGCACAGGCCCGGGAGGTTGCCGACAGGTTCCGCGAAGAGGAGCTGGCGAAGGCCCGGGTTGACATCGAAAACGAGCGGACGAGGGCAACGGTCAACATCCAGCGAGAGCGGGACGCGGCCATCGAAGACCTCCGACGTGAGTTTGCCAGCCTGGCCATTACTGCAGCCGAAAAGGTGGTCGAAAGGTCCCTGGACGACTCGGCACACCAGGACATCATCAACCGCGTCCTTGAAGAAGGCCACGCTCAGGCGAACCGGAACTAGCCTGCCTCCTGCACCAGCGCAGGGGCGCAACGCCTAAATCTACAGAAGAGATAGAGTAGACATATGCCAAAGGGTGCGTCAGCACGCAGATATGCCCAAGCCGCTTTCGAACTGGCCCTGGAAAAGGACGAGTTAGAGACATGGTCTGATGATCTGGGCTACCTAGCGCAAGCAATGGAGACTCAGGAGTTTTCAGAACTTCTGGACGCTCCACAGGTCACTGTTGCTAAAAAAATAGCTCTGATCGACGAGACCGTAGGCGGGTCCATAAATCCGCTTACTCGTAACCTATTGGCTCTGCTTGCCAGCCGCAACTCCGCTGGCCTCTTACCTGTCATTGCGGACGCCTACCAGGAAAAGATGGATACCCACCGCGGCATCGAACGCGCCGAGCTTGTATCGGCGGTAGCTCTGTCAGCAGAGCAGCAGTCAAAGGTTGAAGCAATGCTTAAAGAGATGGTGGGGAAGGATATCTCCCTCACCGTTCGAGTTGATCCCACAATCCTTGGCGGCATCGTTGCCAAGGTAGGCGACCGAGTAATTGACGGCAGCACCCGCTCTAAGCTAGAGGGTCTGCGACGTGAGCTTGTACAGCAAGCCTAATTAATTTAGTTAAATCCCCACAACCCACGGAGGCTGGAATGGCAGTCAGAGGACAAGACATAGCGTCGGTAATCAAGCGACAAATCGAAGGATTTGGCCAAGAGCTTGGAATGGTAGACGTTGGCACTGTAATCGAGGTCGGTGACGGCATCGCGCAGATCCACGGACTATCGGGCGTGGCTTACGGCGAGCTGCTCTCCTTTGACGGAGGCGTCATGGGAATGGCGTTGAACCTTGAAGAGGACAGCGTCGGCGCAGTTATCATGGGTGACCCCCTGGGAGTTAAGGAAGGCACAGAGGTCCGCAGCACTGGGCGGGTCGTTGTCGTTCCTGTCGGCGAGGCCCTAAAGGGTCGCGTTGTGGATGCCCTGGGACAGCCTATCGACGGCAAAGGTCCTATTAGGAGCGACAGCACTCGCGAAGTTGAGGTTGTCGCTCCTAACGTTGCCATCCGCAGCCCTGTGAACAGGCCTGTTCAGACCGGCATCAAGGCAATTGACGCCATGATTCCAGTAGGACGAGGGCAGCGCGAGCTTATCATTGGAGACCGCTCCACCGGTAAGACGGCTATTGCCCTGGACGCCATCATCAACCAGAAGGGTGGTGACCTTGTCTGCATTTACGTAGCCATTGGCCAAAAGGCCTCTAAGGTTGCCCAGGTGCTCGGCCTTCTTGAGGAGCACGGCGCCATTGATCACACCATCATTGTTGCTGCTAACGCCGCAGACCCGGCATCAATGCAGTATCTAGCTCCTTATACCGGTTGCGCCATGGCCGAAGAGTTCATGTGGCAGGGCAAGGATGCTTTAATTATTTACGACGACCTTTCCAAGCACGCATGGGCATACAGACAGATGTCCCTGCTGCTCAAAAGGCCTCCAGGACGTGAAGCGTATCCCGGTGACGTCTTCTATCTGCATAGCCGCCTGCTAGAGCGTGCGGCCAAGCTGAATGATGAGAACGGCGGAGGCTCCATAACGGCCTTGCCAATCATCGAGACACTTTCGGGCGACGTTTCAGCCTACGTGCCAACCAACGTAATTTCAATTACTGACGGACAGATATATCTAGAGCCAGAACTGTTCAACGCAGGCATAAGGCCTGCCGTTAACGCCGGCCTTTCGGTTTCTCGAGTGGGTAGTGCGGCGCAAACACGTGCCATGAGAGGGGTCGCTGGTCGACTACGACTAGACCTGGCTCAGTACAGGGAACTGGTCACTTTCGCTCAGTTCGGCACCGCAGACCTGGACGCGGCCACAAGGCAACAGCTGGAGCGTGGACAGAGAGCTACTGAAGTTCTGAAACAGGGAATCAACTCCCCTCTGCCAGTTGAGCAGCAGGTAGCCATACTGTTCGCACTGAACAACGGCCACCTGGACGACGTAGAGATTCCAAGAGTCACATCGTTTGAAGCCGGATTCCATGGCTACATGCTGTCCAGTCACAAGGATATTCTTGAGAAGATAGCCGCAGCCGGAGAGATCGCCGCCGACGTTGCTGAGTCCCTGGGAACGGCTATAGATGAATTCAAGGCCAACGTGCCTTACTAAATAGGGCTAATAAATAAATGCCTAATGTAAGACAAATCAAACGGCGTATTCGGAGCGTCGAAAATACAGCCAAAATAACCAAGGCCATGTCGATGATAGCGGCCTCGAAGATGCGCCGTGCCCAAGAGGCCGCCCTGCAGGGTAGGCCTTACTCGGAGCACATGCAGAATCTTCTGGCCAACCTCGCCGCACAGCCAATGGATGAAGACGAAATTCATCCCCTTCTTCAGCACAGGCCGGTTAGCAATATAGGGCTGATAGTGATTTCACCTGATCGTGGGCTCACTGGTGGCCTAATATCTAACATCAATAGGGCTGCGGGCACATTCATTGAAGAGCAACAGGCTAATATCAAAACCGTCGCAGTCGGTCGCAAGAGCAGGGATTTCCTGGTCAGGACTGGACTGGAGCTAAGGGCAGTATTCTCAGACTTGCCTGATAGGCCGCTGCTTACGGACATCACACCGGCAGCGCACATCCTGATTGAAGACTTCACGAACGGCGAAATGGATGCCGTATACGTAGCCTACGCAGAATTCGTGAACACGACGGTTCAGAGGCCCAAAGTGGAGCAGTTGCTCCCAGTTGTGCCTGCCGAGTTAGAGGGGACACAGGCATTCGGCTACATTTTTGAGCCAGATGCACAGACTGTACTTTCAGAACTGCTTCCCCGATATGTAGAGATGCAGTTGTATCATGCCCTTCTAGAGGGCATCGCCAGCGAGCAGTCGTCCCGAATGGTGGCCATGCAAAACGCCACCGACAGCGCCGACGAGATGGTCGACGATCTCACGCTGGTTATGAATAAGGTAAGACAAGAAACGATCACCAGAGACCTACTGGACATAGTTAGCGGAGTGGCCGCAGTAGAAGGCTAACCCGTCAGTCCAGCCAATTTCAGGAGGAACGATGGCAACCGGAAAAATCACTCAGGTCATCGGCACGGTGGTAGACGTAGAATTCCCGCCGGAAGACATGCCTGGTATTTTCTACGCTCTCGAGACCAGCATTGGCGACAAGAAGCTGGTTCTTGAGGTTGAACAACATATAGGTAACAACTGGGTCAGGTGCCTTGCCATGGGTGCGACCGAAGGGCTGGTTCGCGGAAGAGAAACCGTGGATACCGGCGCTCCGATCTCTGTTCCTGTAGGGGATGTTACCCTGGGCAGGCTGTTCAATACCCTAGGGGAGCCTCTTGACGACCTCGAGGAAATTGAATCCCCACAGACGTATCCGATCCACAGGAGGCCACCAGCTTTCGATCAGCAGTCGACCCAGATTGAAGTGCTGGAAACCGGCCTAAAAGTCATGGACCTTATCACTCCCTTCACCAAGGGCGGCAAGATTGGCGCTTACGGAGGAGCGGGTGTCGGCAAGACAGTAATTATTCAGGAACTCATCAACAACATTGGTACTGTCCACAAGGGTGTTTCAGTGTTCGCCGGTGTTGGAGAGCGTTCCCGTGAGGGCAACGACCTCTGGAATGAGATGAAAGAATCTGGCGTACTTGCCAATACCGTGCTCGTGTTCGGTCAGATGAACGAGCCTCCGGGAATTCGCGCAAGAGTCGCCTTGACCGGCCTGACTATGGCTGAGTACTTCAGAGATGAGCGCAACCAGGACGTTCTCCTGTTCGTCGATAACATCTATCGATACATTCTAGCCGGCATGGAGGTCTCGGCCCTCTTGGGCAGAATGCCTTCCGCTGTTGGTTACCAGCCCACGTTGGGCACTGAGATGGGTGACCTGGAGGAGCGAATTACCTCCACCAAGGACGGCTCTATTACGTCGTTCCAGGCAATTTATGTGCCAGCTGACGACTACACCGACCCCGGAATCGTAACAACGTTCGGTCACCTGGACGCCGTTGTTGCCCTGGAGAGGTCTTTGGCGGCCCAGGCCCTGTTCCCAGCGGTAGACCCGCTAACTTCCTTCTCAAGAATTCTCGAGCCTGCTGTCGTGGGCCAGGAGCACTACGATGTTGCGCGAAACGTGCAGCAGGTGCTACAGCGCTACACGGACCTGCAGGACATTATCGCCATTCTAGGTATCGAGGAGCTGTCAGATGAGGACCGCCAGACCGTGGCCCGCGCTCGCAAGATCCAGCGCTTCCTCACCCAGCCGCTCACAGTAGCAGAGGCGTTTACAGGCCAAAAGGGCCGATACGTCCCCGTGCGCGAGACTGTCCGCGGCTTCAAGGAGATCCTGAACGGCGACCACGATGCAATGCCAGAGCAGGCGTTCTACATGGTTGGCACCATCGACGAAGCCGTCGAGAAGGCCGAAAAGATGCAGGCAACGGTATAACCAGTAACTCATAGTCTGCAGAGGACTTATCAATGGCTCCAATGAAATTAGAAATAGTAACCGCCGAGAGACTTGTGTACTCCGAAGATGTGGACATCTTGGTTGCGCCAGGCATCGATGGTGAGCTGGGCATTCTACCCCGGCACGCGCCTTTCCTCACCGTGCTGCAGCCTGGAGAAATTCGGGTCACCAGGGAAGGCAACGAGAGCTTCATCGCCGTAAGCGGTGGGTTCCTTGAGGTTATGTCCAACACAGTGACCATTCTGGCGAACACCGCCGAGCATGTCGAAGAGATCGACGAGGAGCGAGCAGAGGCGGCCCTAAAGAGGGCGGAAGAGCGTATCGCAGCATCGCAGTCGGATATGGACCTCCAGAGGGCTATGGCTTCCCTAAGGCGGTCGCAAGCGCGCATCGGCGTGGTCACAACACGGCGGCGGCGCAGGC